>JAJRVC010000723.1 GCA_024277475.1 Deltaproteobacteria bacterium | reverse complement strand
TGATTTTGGGGTCCTGTATAAGGGCTATTACGGCGATGCCGCGGTAACCCTGCCGGCGGGCGCGATTGATTCCCGGAAGAGCGATCTTCTCAAGGTTACCCGTGAGTCCCTGTACAAGGGGATTGAGGCGGTGCGGGTGGGTGTCCGGCGACAAACAAACTCAGAAAAATAAGAAAAGAAAAAATTTGGCGGGAATTGGCGGGAAACCCTGGGAATACGTGGGATTGCTACTTTTCGCGGGCGGGAAAGTTTGATTTAAGAAAATTGCGCTGATAACTCAAAAAAACGGCGAGTTTTGCAAATAAACTCAGAAAATTTACAAGCGGCTTTAAACAGTCGATACACTACTTTCAAGCTTTTATTATGGCCCGCCAGCCATGACTGTCTTGTCGATCATAATATCACGACCATCTTCGGATACGGCTCCGGCGAATATAATCCAACTGTTCGGGGTCATATATTTTTGGGCGTTATATTTGATTCTGTCTGCTGCCGGGGCGTTATAGGGTATACGGCCGTAATATAAAGGTGACTCTTTTACCTCTGGAACAAGGCTGGACACATAAGCAGCCAAGGAGTTGCGGTCCTGGTCGGTCATTTCTTGCCAGGCGGGCATTGGCACGCTTATCGCGGCCTGCGGTTGACGGGTCAGCCCTCCCCACAAGTCCGGGATCTTGTAAAAGGAGTCCAGTTCGGGATAGTTTACCCAAAAGCCCAGATGAATTTCATGGCCTTTTTTTATTGCTTCCTTAGAATAATGAACGGGCGCCGGGGACGTGGTGTCTGTTGTTGTTGGTCCTTGGGAGCATCCCAGTTTAAAAGAAAAAACCACAACAACCAGAAAAAAGAACCACAAATTATGCTTTTTCATCCTGTTTTACCCTCTCAAGAAAGGTTGGCCAGGGATTATTTAAAACAAATCTGGTGGATAATCGCAATTAAACAAAACAACGATTCCTTATTTCGTGGATTTTATTCCTTATTTGCCTGAACAGTAATTGGCGCTCCACTCGCAGGAAGTCCAGGCGAGACCCTGAGAGCTGAGCCTTTGCCATTTTGCGCTCAAGGTGGCCTGTTATGTGGATCACCCGCCCGTTGCCGCACGTTTAGGCTCTTCCTTTTCAGTTTCCAGTCTTTTTTCCAGGGCGGTGATCCGCTCTTCCATTCCACCCATCAATTTAATTGCCTGGTCGGCCCTGTGTCTGTCGTTGATAGCAGCGCCGAATGCCTGCAGATTGGCGGCAATGGCGCGGATCAGGACCTGGTCTCCCGAGTTGTAGATCTTGGCCAACAGCTCCACGCTTTCGCCTAACCCCAGGTTGTCGCTCTGTAGCGCCCCCTTATCCCCCAGGGAGACACCACTCACCATGTCCTCGCGGGTATGGCGGCGATGCTCATCAATTCGCATCGGCCCTTCACCGGTCAATATCCAGTTGACGTTAAAGCCTAGGCCTGCGAGCGACAACAGCACTTTGCCCCCCGGGACGCTTTTACCCATTTCGTATGATTGCCAAGCTCTAGGGCTGATATCAATCAAAGAAGCCATCTGGCTTTGAGTTTTGTTTAGCAATTCTCGTATGGACTTCAAACGGTCTTTCATGGTCGTGTCGTCATATTTTTTTATGTCCGAACTCAAGTCATTAAGTTCGGACGTGAGTTCGGACAGGCTGACAAAGAACAAAGACCAGTATATTTTCTAGTAATCACAAGAATTTGACGGTCGTTTTGCGTGAAGCATAAAATTGTTGAGTTCGGACACACTTTTGTTCTTGCAACGACATATAATAGTATGTTAATTATATCCATATCTTTTCCAGTTTAGACAAACGCAAGTCAAAAAGAAGGAGTTTTTTATGAGCAAACAGTGTGCCGATTTTTTGTTTCTCTTTTTGTGGGGTTTGTCCGGGCCGATAATCGTCTGTTTTTATTTTTACCTACTCCACGCGTTGAGCAAGCACACCGATGTACATGCACCCGAACATATACGGGGCAAACAAAGCACTCTCGGCGATATCTCCTTTACCGGCAACACCCAAAACGGTAACACCGATAATCCAGGCGACTAGAACGGCAGCCGGCCCGGTTGCTCTTAGGCTAATCGCTATATTTTTAAGGAAAATCATATATGAATGATCTCCAACGACTGCTTAAGCTGCGCGGCATCAGCTGCCGCGACATTGCCGAGGCCAAAGCCATTGAATACCACACGGTGCAAAAGACCATCGCCCGGGCAGCCTATACCGACAAGCGCGGCGTGATCAGGATAAGGAAGCCAAAGAATATCCGCCGGGTGGTCGCCGATTACCTGGGCCTGAGCTATGACCAGGTGTGGGGCGACGGCTCGGCGCTGACGCTTCGGCGGCTGATCAAGGCGGAAGTACGGAAGAAGGCCCAGGCCGCGGAGGCCGAGTTGATGGCCGCCTACTTGCCAAACGTAAACGTATCAGATGGGCAAGTGGCGCGCAATGGCTAAGAAACGAAAAAAAATAGACATCAACAAACAGGGCAGCCTGCTCGACCTGTTGCGGCAGCTCCAGGCTGAAAGCCGAGAGAAACACGACCGGGAAGAGGGCGCCCTGAATATCAGTGAGCGTCTGCGGGTGGCCGTGAAAGAGGGGATCAGGCGGAGCGGTCTGTCCCGCTTTCTGGTTGCCGGGGAAATGAGCCACCTGCTGGGACGCGAGGTGAGCAAGGCGACCATTGACACCTGGACGGCCGAGAGCAAGGATGGTCACCGGATACCCGGCGATGCCATTCCGGCCTTCTGCATAGTAACAAGTTACAACGAGCCCGCCCGGATCATAGCTGAATCGGTCGGGCTT
>JAJRVC010000722.1 GCA_024277475.1 Deltaproteobacteria bacterium | reverse complement strand
GTGGTGACCAACACGGCCGACGCCTTCGGCAAGGGAATGTCCGGCGGGTTTATTAAATTTATGGAGAAATCCGGGCTCCCCATCGAAATCGTCGATCGTGTCCAATATCCATTGGGGATACATGATCTGTCGGCCGAAGTGGCCCGGATCAAAGCCGCTAAACCCGACATTCTTTTCCCGGTCTCCCGCCCCGGTGACGGTATCATCTTAACCAGGGAGATGTATAAGCAGCGGGTCGAATTGATGGGCATTTACGGCCCCGGCTCCCCCGGCTGGTATGAGCCGGACGTTATCAAAGATCTGGGCAAGCTTATTTATTACGTTATGGTCAACGTACCCTGGATTAACCCCGGCAGCCCGGTTTACCTGCAGGCGAATGCAGCCTTCCAAAAAGCCTATAACAGATATCTGGATACCAACAGCGCTTACGCCTATGCCGGCGTACAGGTTATCGCCGATGTTCTGGAGCGTGCCGGCTCGACGGATCCTGAAAAAATACTGGCAGCAACGCGCCAGACCAATTTCAAACAACACCCGTTGGTTGGCGGTCCCATCAAGTTTGACGAAAAAGGCGACAACACGGGCGCTTTAACAGCGCTTATTCAAGTACAGCCCGATGACGACCCCCTTAAACGTGTCAAGATCGTAGCGCCCAAAGAGTTTGCCCAATCCGACAAGATTGTCTTTCCGGCACCACAACTCTGGGAACGGTAAACGCAATGGATTCGAGCCTTGCGGTACAGTTAATCATTCAGGGGATTTTATTGGGAGGGATCTATGGCTTAATCGCCCTGGGTCTCTCCCTGATCTTTGGGGTCATGGGCGTCATCAATTTTGCCCATGGCCAGATGATGGTCATGGCCATGTACGTGTCCTACTGGATTTTCGTGCTGCTTGGAATTGACCCTTACCTTTCCCTCGTTATTGTAGCTGCAGTTATCTTTGTATTAGGATACGTGGTTCAAGCTTCAATTGTTAATCGTATTCTCGATTACCCCGAGGCGATACAGGTACTCCCGCTGGTTTCCCTGGGGCTGGTTCTGGAAAATGCCGCCCTCATGTTCTGGGGACCGGACTACCGCAGCCCGCAAACTGCCTTGAGCCTCAAAACCTTCTGGGTCGGATCAGTGATGATAGATGTTTCCCGTCTGATTGCATTTGTCCTGGCAATTGTTATCACGATTCTCATCTTTGTGTTTTTGAAAAAATCCAATATCGGAAAATGTATTCGGGCGGCTGCCGACAACCGGACAGGCGCCATCCTGGTGGGAATCAATGTCGATCGGATTAATAACACATCGTTTGCCCTGGGGGCCGCAACGACCGCCGCCGCCGGCGTGCTTCTCTTGCCGCTGATGCCGGTTTCGCCGCACATAGGTCATGGTTTCACCATAACTGCCTTTATCGTTGTTATCCTGGGCGGAATGGGCAATTTAATGGGCGCTCTGGTCGGCGGCCTCATTCTGGGCGTGGCTGAATCCACCTCCACTTTATTTCTGCCGGCAACACTCAAACAGGTCGTCAGCTTCAGCATCCTGATCATCATCATGTTGTTTCGCCCCCAGGGGCTTTTCGGGGGAAAGAAATGACCCGTTTTTACCTGTTGCTCGCAACAATATTTACTGCACTGCTGCTGCTTCCCCTATTTTTGGATAACTATATCCTGGGCATCTTTGTAATGATCTTCTATTGGGCCTATGTCGGACAATCGTGGAATGTTCTGACCGGTTACACCGGCCACATCTCACTGGGCCATGCTCTCTATCTCGGCATCGGGGCGTACGCCACTTCCTATCTGGCCATGACCTTCGGCCTGACCCCCTGGATCGGAATGCTGGCCGGCGGTGTCATCGCCGTTCTGTTCGCTCTTGCTTTGGGATACCTGGGTTTTCGTTTCGGTCTCAGAGGAGTTTATTTTGTCATCATGACCATCGCTTTTGCTGAAATTACCCGTCTGATTGTATCCCACATCGAGGCACTGGGTTCTTTTTCGGGCATATTTCTGGATTTCAATCCGTCTTTCTGGAATTTTCAGTTCAGGGGCAACCAACCCTACTATTACATATCCCTCGGCTTTATGGTGGCTTCGCTGGTTGCGGTGCACCTGATTGAGAATTCCAAGGCGGGCCGCTTCATGGTCGCCATACGGGAAGATGAAGAAGCCGCCCAGGCCCTGGGCGTCAATACCTTTAAATACAATATGATTGCCATTGCCATCAGTGCCTTTATGACCTCACTGGCCGGCGCCTTTTACGCCAACTATATTTTTTATTTGCACCCCGACACCCTATTCGGCATGTCGACCAGTATCGAACTTATCCTGCGACCGATCGTCGGTGGGCTTGGAACGCTTTTGGGGCCGGTGATCGGTTCATTTGTCCTGACGCCGCTTTCGGAAATTTCCCGTGCCTATTTTGCCAAAGGCGGTCTTGAGGGACTGCACCTGATACTTTACGGTATTCTGACCATTCTGGTGGTGATTTTTATGCCCAAAGGGATTATTGTTTATGTAAAAAGATTACTAAGCCCGATTCTGAAGCTGAAGCAGGGAGAATAAATACAAGGTCTCAGGTGTCAGCCCCGCCGGCTTCGGATCATCGCGTACCCGAGAATAAGGTCGGTACGGTAAGCCGACCCTATTTATTTTTTCATGAAATCGACATTGAATAATTTATGAACTCAAAAGACAGAGCGCAGCGATTCTAAAAATCCTAAATTATGACCACTGCCTTCAAAGGTAACCTGTGAGCATATTATCGGCAGATAACCTGACCAAAAACTTCGGCGGCCTGATGGCCGTGGGCAATCTCTCCTTTGAACTGGATAGAGGAGAGATTCTCGCGCTGATCGGCCCCAACGGAGCTGGAAAAACCACCGTTTTTAATTGTTTGAGCGGTTTTTTGCCGGTGGATGGGGGGGACGTCTATTTTGAAGGCCAACTTCTCAGCGGTTTGCAACCCTTTCAGATCTGTCAGCGGGGTATGGCCCGGACATTTCAGATTGTCAAACCGTTTCCGACAATTTCTGTTTTGGATAATGTCATGGTGGGGGCGCTTTCCAGGGAAAAGTCAACGGTGGAAGCCAAAAAGAGGTCCCTGGAAATTATCGAATTTGCCGGCCTATCCAGCATGGCAAACAAAGAGGCCCAGGGACTGCCGCTTCCCTTGAGAAAACGGCTCGAGCTGGCCAGGGCTCTGGCCACTCGGCCCAAGGTACTGCTGCTCGATGAGGTCATGG
>JAJRVC010000721.1 GCA_024277475.1 Deltaproteobacteria bacterium | reverse complement strand
GACGATTTTGCCCTGCGCCTGCTGGGTCCGTTGGATCGAATCGAAGCTCCGCTGATTGGAAAAGAGCTTGAACAGGATCGGTGCGATATCCTGTTGGGCCGGGGTTCGAATACGGCCCGGGTACAATCCCCGGTCAGTGGTGTGGTCACCGACATCAATCCCGAGTTGAGGGTGAAAGGCAACCTGGCCAACCAGGAACCTTACACCAGGGGCTGGGTGATGCGGCTGCACTCCAACAATTTGCGGCGGGACCTTAAAAATCTGCTGATCGGCTACCAGGCCGGTGAGTATCTGGATGAGGAGATCAGCACCCTTTACCAGGTCATCGAGGAAGAAGTGGGACCGCTCGCAGCGGACGGCGGCTATTTAGGCAATGACATCTATGGTAATCTTCCCCAAACCAGCTGGCAAAAGCTGACCCGGGTTTTTTTGAACACCTAAGCCTTTTGTAGGCGTTCACGGGTTCAAAGGTTCAGGGGTTCAAGGCTGCACCCTATCGTTGCAACTATGGGGTGGATTCTTGTCCCTGAACTGCAGTCGGGATGCGTATTTGCGAGAAAAGCGTTAGCGTTGAACCCTGAACTTGTGAACGGTTACAGTCTTTTTTTTCTGATTCATTTCTCTCCACGAATAAAGGGGCTGCGGTATTTTCCGTAGCCCCTTTATTAAGCTTTGCGTTGCTCTGAAAAAGATGCTTGGATAATTCTACTACGGCGGACCCGTTCCACTCGTCACATTTTCCGGATCCTTTCCATTGTGAGGGGCAGATGGTATCCCCGCATGAAAAGCTGGCTTCAGCCGATTACTTCCTTTAGGGCCTCTTCAAAAACGCCCAGTGCGAATGCGGCGTCCTCATCGCTGTGCGAGGCGGAGACAAACCATGGCTCGCGGGAGTCGATATCGGGCATCACACCTTTTTCGATGCATTTTTGAATAACTTTTTCATAATGACCGTGGTCCGAATCGTTCCAGTCCCGGAATTCACGGATCTTTTCTTTTTCGGTCAGGAGAACACCGCACATGGAAGGCGGGCCCTGCACCACACCCGGGATACCGAGTGTTTTGAAAATATTGTTAAACCCCTCCATGAGTAGCTTGCCGTGCGCATCCACTTTCTCAAGCGCGCCGGCCTCGATCTCGTCCAGTACGGCAACAGCAGCGGCCGTGGCGACGACATTGGCGCAGTAAGTGCCGCCGTGAGCCATTTTCTG
Source organism: Deltaproteobacteria bacterium (assembly GCA_024277475.1). The sequence goes on along the minus strand of JAJRVC010000721.1, from coordinate 7,569 downwards.
GTATCCAATTTCACCCATAATCTCTTTTTTGCCGGCGATGGCCGCCAGAGGGAATCCGTTGGCCAACGCCTTGGCATAGGTGACCAGATCCGATCGAACATTAAAATACTCCTGTGCCCCGCCCTTGGCGATTCTGAAACCGGTCTTTACCTCGTCCATTATCATGACGATGTCGTATTTGTCACAGAGGTTTCTGATCAGTTCGAGATACCCGGTTTTAGGCATAATTGAAGCACAGTTTCCCAACAGGGGTTCCACAATGATGCATGCGATATCGCCCCAGTTCTCTTTTATTTTTTTTTCAAGAAGTTCTTCATCGTTAAAGGGAATGGAAATCACCAGTTGTCCGATCATATGGGGAATACCTGATCCATGGGGGATAAGTACCGGCGATCGGCGATACCCCACTCCCGGCACAGGGGGTTGGCAATTCCACAGTGTGTAATCATGGAATCCGTGATAGGCCCCTTCAAACTTGAGCACTTTTTCGCGGCCGGTAAACGCGCGGGCAATTCGGATTGCGTGCATGGTTGCCTCCGTGCCCGAATTGGCAAACCTGACAAGGTCGACGTTGGTCAGTTTTTTTATTTTTTCGGCTGCCGAAATTTCATATTCATGGGTCATCGAAAATACATTACCGATTTCCAAGCCTTCCCTAATTTTTTCAAGTACCGGCTCATAGGCGTGTCCAAGAACCACAGGGCCAAATCCGAGGCGGTAATCAATATATTTTTTGTCGTCCTGATCCCAAAGGTAGGCACCTTTAGCTTTTTTCAAAATGAGTGTTTCTTCATCACCCCAGTACCTGAAATTTGAATTGACACCACAAGGAATAGACTCCAGTGCTCTTTTAAACATGGCCCGGCTTTTGTCTCCGCTTTTCAAAATTTTCTCCCCTCGTTTTGTATGTTTTCAATCTAACATCGGAATCCTGGTCCTCTGGACCCGGGTATCTACTTTTATCGACAATCCCGCCGGTGGCGGGACCACTATTCGAACATTCCAATCGGGTGAAGTTCCGAAGTTCAATTTATCGTTTGCGTCTTGGTGCCTTTGGAGCACTTCTTTCCGACCTGTCAGGATCTGGATTTACTCTACTAACACAAGCGTATCCTCCGGTTGCCACGATACCCACATTTCATTACCGATTATGATCGATGGCTCTGTAGGCCGTGCTACATTCTGGAAATCAACCGTCAAACTAAGACCCCTGGGGTTTTCCACATAGATCTGACTGGCCTTACCAAAATATACTATGTTTGTTATTTTCACCAGAAGCTTAACGACTTCTCCGTCGGGTTCTTCCGTGCTCAGGCGCAGTTTCTCCGGGCGGATGGCCAAACCGATTTCGCCTTGAGCCTCACCCTCATAAGGCACCTTAATCTTGCGGCCCTCACCTTTAATCTCAACCAGCAGCCTTCCGTTCTCGATACCAATCACCTCTGCTTCCAGCAGATTTATTTTACCGATAAAATCTGCACAAAAGCGGCTGTTGGGATTCTCATACAATTCGATCGGGGAGGCCGTCGGCCGTAATTTACCTGCTTCCATGACCGCTATGCGATCCGCCACGGACAATGCTTCATCCTGGGAATGGGTAACGATGATAAAGGTAATGCCGACTGACTTCTGTAATCTGACCAGCTCGATCTGCATTGCCTCCCGTAGTTTGGCATCAAGGGCGGAAAGCGGTTCATCCAGCAGCAGGACTTTCGGTTTTTTGATGAGCGCCCGCGCAAGCGCCACTCGTTGCACCTGTCCGCCGGACAACTGGTGGGGAAAGCGTTTTCCAAAACCACTCAGCTTGACAAGGGATAATGCTTCGGTCACGCGTTTTTCAATCTCCTGCCGGGCCACCCCGGTCACTTTTAGTCCATAGCCCGCATTTTTAGCGACGGTCATGTGCGGAAACACGGCGTAGGATTGAAAAACCATATTAACAGGGCGATGATTAGGGTCTACACGGCTCATGTCCTGACCATCGATAAATATCCGGCCTTCGGTGGCATTTTCAAACCCTGCGAGCATTCGCAGCAGGGTTGTTTTGCCGCATCCTGAAGGGCCCAGCAGGGCAAAAAATTCGCCTTCTTGAATATCCAGAGAGACATTGTCGACCGCCGTTACGGCCCTACCGAATCTTTTAGTCACATTACGAATACTGATAATGGGTTTTTTTTCGGTCATATTGCGATACCACCGTTTTTTTGGTCTTTTCGGGACATAATGATCATGATCGTTACTGCGAGTATCAGTGTCATGACAATCAAGACCGTAGAGGCCGCATTCACCTCGGGTGTTACACTGAACCGCACCATTGAGAAAATTTTAATGGGCAGCGTGGTTGAGCCAGGACCGGATGTGAAAAAGGTAATCACGAAGTCATCCAGGGACAGTGTCAGGGCGAGGAGGGCACCGGCAACAATACCGGGCATCATATAGGGGAAGGTGACATACATGAATGTCTGCAACTGGTTTGCTCCCAGATCTCTCGATGACTCTTCAAGCGCGTAATCATATCCGGCCATACGCGATCGGATCACCACTGCTACAAAAGGAATAGTGAAGGCTATATGGCTGACAGTAATGGTAAAAAGCCCCAGAGAAATATTGAGGCGTGAAAAAAAGGCCATCATGGCCACGCCCATGCAAATTTCAGGGATAATGATTGGCAGGTGGATCCATCCGTCAAAGGCATTTTTAGCGGGAAACCGGAACCGGTAGAGCGCCAGACCCAGCATGGCGCCCAGCAGGGTGGAAACCACCGTTGAAATGCCTGCCACGATCAGGCTGTTAATAAACGCTTCAAAGAGCGATTCGTTGTAATAAGCCTTGATATAATATTTAAAAGTAAATCCCTTCCACATGATATTGCGACGACTGTCATTAAAACTAAAGACCATTAAGGCAATGATTGGAAAGTAGAGAAAAATGAAATTGGCGAGCATCAAAAACTGAAACCACCTCTTTTTGGTGTACTCCAGCGGCGTGTGCTGCTTTTTGCGGCGCCGACCTTTTATAGCGGGCGGATTAGACATTTGTGCGAATAACGGTTCTGACATATCAATAACCCACTCCTTTTGATCGTGAAGCGATAACGGCTCTAAGCCAAAGTACGATGAATGTAACGTATAGCAGCAAAAAAGAAATGGCTGAACCGAACGGCCAGTCTCTGGCGGAGCCGAATTCCTGGGCGATTAGATTGCCGATCATCATACTGTTGGTTCCACCCAGTAATATCGGTGTCAGGTAGGTTCCCAGTGAAAGAATGAAAACCAGCATCATGCCGGAAAAAATACCTGGAAATGCCAGGGGTATGGTTATCGAAAACAGGGTGCGCCACTGTCCGGCACCTAGATCCAGACTCGCTTCCAAGTAAGATCTGTCCAGTTTTTCCAGCGAGGCATATATCGGCAGCACCAGGAACGGCAGCGCCACATAAACCAGACCGATGATGACTGCGGGAGTATTGTACAGCAGGGCCAGCGGTTTAAAAGTACCCATTAATTCAGGTAACCCGATAAAAGTGAAGACAGCATCTAGTTTCCCGTGGACCCATTCCAGTCCGAAGTTAAGAAATCCCCGCGTTCGAAGCACTGCTATCCACGCATAGGTTCGAATTAGAAGATTAGTCCAAAAGGGCAGAATCACAAGCAGCATCAGGATGTTTTTGTATTGTGCCGGCGCAAAGGCAATCCCCATTGCGAGGGGAAAACCCATTACAAAACAAATTACCGTTGACACGGCAGCAATCCATACCGACTTTAAAAAAATGCCCAGATGGATCCATTCCACCGCACGCTTGTAATTGTCCAGGCTCAGGGCCAGAAGGGTCTGGCCCTGAGGTCCCCGTTCACCAAAGCTGTATACCCATATGATCGCAAGGGGCAGCGTAAAAAATATCACCAGCCAGCCTGTGGCAGGCACGAGCAGTATGGCGGCCACCAGTCTGTTTTCACGCACGTTCTGCATACTCATGTTGCAGTTCCTTTCCGATCAGCCTGCCTGAATAGCCACCCATGCCTCATCGTAAAGCCGTGCAGCATTGCCCACATCCACCACTGCCTCGCATTTGGCGATTATTTCCGGCGGCGGGTATATGGCCGGATTCGCAAGATCTTCCTTTACTATGTATTTTTTGGCTGCGATATTGGCCGTTCCATAATGGATGAAATTGGCGATATCCGCATTCACCTTGGCATCCAGAATATAATTGATGAAGGTATGCGCATTATCGGGATGGGGCGCGCCGGCTGGGATACAAACGTTATCAATCCAGACCATGGTCCCCTCATCCGGCACGACATAGGCCAAATCTTTATCTTCTGCCATTACCTGGACAATATCACCATTCCACTCCATGACGAGATCGCATTCACCGGAAAGCAGCAAGTCCTGGCCGTTATCTTCCGCAAAAGATTTGATGTTCTTTTTTTGCTTGATGAGCAAATCGCGTGCCTGGGCGATCTCTGCGGGTACGACGGAATTCATTTTGTATCCCAAATATTTCAGCGTAATGCCGATAGCAGCACGCGGGTCAGCCAGAAGGGCGATACGGCCGCTGTACTCATCACTGTCAAAAAGGACCTTCCAGCTGGTCGGCGGATTTTTAACTTTGGACTTGCGGTAACCGATCCCAATGGTGCCCCACATGTAGGGAACTCCATATTTCAGCCCCGGATTAAAAGCAGGGTTAGAAAAGTTGGGGTCCGGGTCAATATTTTTTATATTGGGGAGCTTGCTGTGATCCAGAGGCATCAGTTTTTTTAGTTTAGCAAGGCTTTCCACTGTATAGTCACTGGGAAAAATCACATCAAAACCGGGATTGCCTTCTTTCAGCTTAGCGAAAAGCTCCTCATTGTTTGCATAAAGATCGTATTTCACTTTCATACCGAATTTTTTAGCAAAATCGGAAACCGTATTTTCGCCGATGTATGTGTCCCAGTTATAAACATTGAGTTTTTTCTCTTCCGCACCCCATACGAGCTGTGGCGCAAATGTCATACCAACCCCCAATGCCGCGGTTCCTTTTAGAAATTTTCGTCGTGTAATGGTTGAGTTTAATAATGGTTTCATACCTAATCCTCCTTGTTTTTGTTAGGTTATTGATTTGCGTTTGACATCCATGTCAAGCAGCCCCCCACGATTTTTAGAAATATTGAAAATTATACTTTGTGTATCAATTCCTATTAATGTGTCCCTTACGTGTATAGATCAAATTTATTCGTTAAGGTCCTTCACAAATTCAACATGCGCGTCCACAGGGGTGCCGTTTCCCCCATTGGTGGGATAAACGTCATCCGGGCAGGCCGAAAAGACCAGCAGACAGTCCATTACGGCACGCACCTCCACGTAATCTCCAGGCCGGCAGCGAGGGCGTTGGTACTCAATTTTGCGGCCGTCGACCACCGGCGTCAGCATGAACAGGTTCCAGGGGCTCGGGATAAGCCCCAGCGTAATGCCGTGCGGCTTCAGGGCCGCTACCAAGTTGTCGACGCAGCTGCGATGGTTGCCGTTACGGCCTGCGTGCAGGTACATCTCCCGGCTGCAGGCGGCGATGAGTGTGTCGTGACCGCCGGGAGAGGTGTCGGCCGTGAAGGTCAAAACGGGTCGGTAGCGGTTGGTGATGAGTTGGTCACCGGGTTCGAAGATGATGCGTTGGAGCACCTCGCGGCAATGCTCCATGGACAGCACCTCGATGGAATCCGCCGCAACAAAGGCCCAGGTATCCACCACTTGGGTGCCGTGGGTATTAACAACCCGCAACCTCCGGCCGGCTTCGAGTGGAACCGCCAGGCCATGCCCGGCGGTAATCGTAATAGTATCAGTATTCGCCATCCGTATAATATAGTTAAGCAGGGTAAAATTTTGAGGGTACGCTACGAGTAATTTTCATCACTTTATTACCCGTTTATTGAAATCATATCATGTTTGTACATGATTTATGCCATAGCAGGATTGAATATTCAAGCAATTCTATTGATTCAAATAGCTAGTGTCCATCCACGAAGCCTTTTTTATCCATGGGCACTGGCGTAAATTTCCAATTCAGAGCGGGATCTCGGCTACGCTACGACCGACTGGCTAAGCTTGTACGGATTAATTGTTTTCGCCTCGGCAGTGCAGGGACGAGACAGTCGGGTCAACCACCAGGGTGTCGAGGCCGTTTTCGCGAATATAGCGCTCGCCGGTCGGTGTAGTGATCATCCGTGTACCGGTACCGCACACCAGTCCTTTGAACATGATCACCTTGCCGTTTGAAATACTCAAGACCGGCTTTTGATGGTCTATGTCAACCACACTGACATCCGCATCGGCGCCGATACCGAGGTGGCCCTTATCGACCAATCCCAGTATTCGTGCGGGATTGCGACTGGTTTTAAGTACGAATTCCTCCAGGGTCAGGGCGGACAGTTTGACCAGGCAGAGTCCGGATGCAACGGTGACGTTACGCGGGATGCCACCGCCGTCGGTGATGAGGCAATCGATCACGAATTCATCGTCGTTGCGTTTGGCAGTGGCAAGTTGCAACCTCGGCATTTCAGGGTTGACAGGAAAACTTACCGTGACGTCGGTTTTGCGGCTTCGCCAGTACGCTACGGCTTTCTTTCCGACGGAAAGCACCACCCGGCCGCCGGATTCCAGGTTGATATGGGCCCAGCCGGACAGGATGGCATCTTCAAGGCCCTGCTCGGTGGCCGCAAAATTCTTTGCTGTCAGGCACATGACCGTTACTTGACTTTCAGGTAAGCCTTTGGAGCATTTAGCGCTGGTCCCGTTGAAAGGTGACAGATAAGATTCAGAGCAGATCCAGGGATGGGCGTTGAGGGCGGCGATGGTCTCTGCGGTCTCATCCAGTTCAGGTTTGACCCGTCCGCGGCAATAGCTGTTGATGTGGGCCAGAGTGACTGCCTGATCTCCGATCAGCTCGACGGCTTCATGAAATCCCTCGATATTTGATTTGCTTTTCAGGCTGCCGGCATGAAAGGCCAGATAGGCATTGCGGGTACGGGCTACGGAGATCGTCCTGGCTGTGGCTTCGGGTGACAGGGGATAATGGCCTCCAAGAATTTTTAAGCCATAAGCCCCATGATTAAGGGATTTTTGCAGCAATTCTTCCAATTCGCCGGTGTTCGGATTGGTAGTGCCAACGGTATGACCGGGCCGAACATATTGCAGCGCAGCAAGGTTCAGGCCGGCACCGCAATCTCTGGCCAGTTCGACCACGCTGTCCACCGGTCCCGACATATCCAGAGCAGTGGTTACGCCTGCGGCAGCCATCATGCGATGCCCATAGCGTCCACCCAGCCACGAAGAGACGTGCACGTGCAGATCGATGATGCCGGGTAAGACATGTTTGCCGGTTACAGCAATGCTTTCATTCGCCCGGTCGGGGTTCAGGTCAGCCCCGATCTCCATGATTTTGCCATTGGCGATAGCCACATCAGCCACCCCCGTGCTGCGGTTGACCGGATCGACAACTGTGCCGCCTCTTAACAGAATGTCATAATTCGTGCGCATGCCATTTTCCCTTTTTGTATCCGTTCACAGGTTCAGAGTTCAACGTTCAGG
>JAJRVC010000720.1 GCA_024277475.1 Deltaproteobacteria bacterium | reverse complement strand
TAGATCGAATACATCCTCGGCAATACGCTCGGGCTTATATCTTTCCAGCTTGACTTTGGCAATAAAGGGTGTCGCCCGGGCAATCATATCAAAGTCCGGATCCAGCATGCGGCCCACACCTTCGACCGTGCCCAGGGCTTTCATCATCAGAAAAAGATCCGGCGGAATGCGCAGCTGAAAATCAGCGGCCACCTCCAGCATTTGCTGAAGCAGTTTGCCGAGCTCGATCTCCTTCAGCGGTTTATAAAGGTGGCGGCCCATGAAATCCGCAACCTCTCGTTCGAACAACCGTTTGTCCGGCTCTTCATCCCAGTAGGTTAATTTGAGCAACACCTCGGAGACCTGAATTTCATTCTGGTGGACAATGCTGTCGAGCAAATCGACAAAATTATCCCGCGTCTGCCGATCCACCACGCCGACCATACCAAAATCAATCAGACAGATGACATTGTTCGCCAGCGCAAAAATATTGCCCGGATGCGGGTCGGCATGAAAAAAGCCGTATTCAAAGACCTGCTTGAGTACCAGATCCGCACCGCGATTGGTGAGCAGCTTTCTATCAAGCCCTGCTGATTCAAGTCGGTCGGTATCAGATATTTTTATCCCTTCGACAAACTCGGCGGTCAATACGCGTGCAGTAGTCATTTCCCGGTAAACCTTGGGAATGTATACATAGGGATCATCCAAAAATTGGCGCGCACAACGCTCCATGTTGGTGGCTTCAATTTTGTAATCGATCTCTTTTTCCAGCATATGCGCAAATTCGTCAACGATCTTGACCGGCCGGTGAAAGGCGAGTTCCTCAATATGATGTTCCGCCAAGGTCGCCAAATGCAGCATGATTTCAAGGTCAATCTCAATAATTTTGCGAATGCCGGGTCGCTGAAATTTAACGGCGACCGCTTCACCGTCTTTCAAAACCGCCCGGTGAACCTGACCGATGGAGGCGGAGGCCTGAGGCTTTTTCTCAAGGCTGTCAAAAAGTTCTTCCGGCGGGCAGCCAAACTCAGATTCGACAACCCTGCAGACTTCTTTGAACGGAAATGCCGGCACGTCATCCTGCAGCTTTGAGAGCTCCTGAATAAAATCCATGGGGATAAGATCCGGCCGGGTGGAAAGTATCTGGCCGAGTTTGATATAGGTAGGTCCAAGCTCTTCGAAGGCCATTCTTAACCGCTGGGGCCGGGTCAGGCGTTCAACCCGCGCCCCACGGTTTCTGGATATCATCTGAAGACCGACTTCAATGTACTGATCGATCTTCAGCAATTCCAGTAAATCGCCAAAACCATATTTAAACAATATGGTCAGAATCTGGCGATAACGATTGAGATGCCGATAGGTTCGACCAATGACACCGATTTTTCTTATGCTCAGCATGGATTAAGTAAAAAATCCCGGCCCGGCTTACTGCCCGCAGGGCTTACGGCCCGGTGGGAAAAGCAGACTTTAATTTTACCCCGAAGGGGTGGTGTTTGCCGTAAGATACCCATCATGATAGCATTGCCGCCGAAAAGCAAACCTTATGAGAGCGTGGCTTAAAAGGCAAAATACAGGGTTGGTATTAGGTTTTTCCCCTATCACTGCTAATCATCTTTTTCAATTCTCGGACTTCTTTCTTTACGGCCTTTAGTTCATCACTGGTAACCACATTGGTTTTTTTTAAAAAATCCTTCACGGTTTTTTCCACCCGGGCTTCCAATTTTTTCTGGGTTTCTTCATACCGCTGTTGCAAATCTTTAAGAAATTTGCCGCCATCTTTTTCGTTCATTTTACCTTTATCTACCAGTTCCCTAGCCAGATCTTCCACTTCATCCCAGGTTTTCAGCGCAAGACCGACACCAGCCAACAGGGTCTTCTTAATTAAATCAGGCATGTCATACTCCCTTCGTTGCTACTTGAGTTTACCGATTATAGCGCTGGCAATCGTATTTTTCTGAATTTCTTTGGTGCCTTCGTAAATTTCGGTGATCTTGGCATCACGATAAAAACGTTCGACTTCATATTCAGTCATGTATCCGTATCCGCCCAGAAGCTGTATGGCTTCATCAGCCACTTCAACTGCCGTACGAGCAGCATACATTTTAGCCATCGAGGTTAATTTCGGGTCGATACGGCCCTGATCATAATTCCAGGCAGCCTTGTATGTAATCAGGCGGGCAAGCTCTATCTTGGTTGCCATTTCGGCCAGTTTGTGCTGGGTCACCTGAAACTGGGCGATCTTACGACCGAACTGTTCTCGCTCCTTGACGTAGGCCAGGGCACGATTAAATGCACCCTGGGCTGTTCCCAAGGCCTGGGCGGCCACCAGAATCCGGCTTTCGTCAAAAAATTCGAGTACCTGATAAAAACCCTTACCTTCTTCGCCGATCAAGTTAGCGGCAGGCACGCGCACATCTTTATAGTTGACCTCGGCGGTGGACATCATATGAATCCCCATTTTTTCACCCAAATCAGCGGTGGAGAGGCCTTCTCGATCGGCCTCCACCAGGATCAAACTGATACCCCTGTATGACGGCTGAACTTCGCTGTCCGTCTGGCACATGGTACAGTAAAAACCGGCCATCCCGCCGTTGGTGATAAACGTCTTCGTGCCGTTAATAACCCATTCATCTCCCTCTCTCACGGCCATGGTATTCAGCGATGTGATGTCCGAGCCATGATCCGGTTCGGTAAATGCTCCGGACGAAAGCATTTCACCCTCGGCAATCGCAGGTAGAAATTTTTGTTTTAATTCCTCGCTGCCAAAGCGCAAAACACATTCGGCGGCAAAACTGGAAAGAACAACGGCGCTGCCGATAGTAGAGTCCTGAGCGCAAAAGGCGTCGGCAATAATGATGTTTTCCAAAACACCAAGCCCCTGGCCGGAATATTCTTCAGGGTAATGGATGCCGATAAATCCGAGATCTGCAGCTTTTTTCCAGATTTTTGTCGGAAACTCATGCTTTCTATCCAGTTCAAGCGCAAGTTCCTTGTCGAATTCGCCTTTGGCAAATTCCTTTGCAGCTTTCAGAATTTCTTTTTGCGATTTGGTGAGTTCAAAATCCATTTTCATTCCTCCAAAAAAATGCTTAATTAACCAATCAAATTTCTAAGTATATAGGCTTAATCGCTCAACATATTGTATTAGAATAAACACCCTTTATCATCAGTATACGACCAACAATTTTATGTTGGGATTAACACATGAATTCAAGCATTGCAAGGGGTTTGCAGATCGAAACTGAAACGCCGGTTATTTAAGGCGCGTTTGGCCTGCCGGGTAAAAGGAACTTGACTGTTGACTGAAACTGGCCTAATTAAATCAGCGACCCCCAGCAGAGCTGGGGGCCGCTGATTTTTTAAATTTTTTTTAATCTCTGTTTTATCGGATCTGTTGGTTTTGATGCTCAAGTGAATGGGAGTAAAGTGCCTAAAGCCGTCCGGCCACAGGTTACCCTATCGTTGTAAAAGCCGGAGGGCTTCAGAGCCCCCGACGACGGGATCACCACTTCGTTAAGACAAGGCGTTAAGGGTGAAGTTGTAGTCTTTTACCTCGAATCCTTGACAACACAGGATCTGAAGTTCTCCGGCTTTCCCGCAGGGTAAACAACATGGCAAAATAGACCCCATCCTTCTTGTCCCGGCGTAGCTCGAAAAGC
>JAJRVC010000719.1 GCA_024277475.1 Deltaproteobacteria bacterium | reverse complement strand
ATCACCAAGCCATCTCGCGCTTTAAGTTGACCGGTATCGAAACCATGCAAAAGCGCCTGGGTGAATTCAGGTCCACAAAATCATGAGCATATCCGGTGGTCCTGTTCTGGGAATGATCCTGAAAGGCTACCCCCGCATTTCCGAAACCTTTATTTCCAATGAAATACTTTTACTTGAAAAACTCGGCTTTACCATCCATCTGTTTTCCATGCGCCGGCCGCGCGAAAATTTCAGCCACGAAAGCATAAAAAATATCCGGGCCAGGGTGGACTATCTGCCGGAAACCTTGATAAAGCCTTTGCCGTGCCTGCTGTATCACAATCTCTTTCTGGCTGCCAAAAGGCCTGCGGTTTATGCTTCTGCTTTTAAAGCTGCCTATCGCAGATTTTTAAGAACGCACAAATCCGCCACCCTCAAGCATCTGCTGCAGGCCGGGTATCTGGCGCACCGGTTTTTACCGGCAAGCGGCGTCACTCACCTGCATGCCCATTTTGCCCATTCTCCCACATCGGTTGCCATGTTCACCAGCCGGTTGACGGGCTTGCCCTTTAGTTTCACCGCCCATGCCAAAGATATCTATACGTCGAATCCAGGACAACTTCGCGAAAAAATCAAACTGGCCCGGTTTGTGGTTACCTGTACCGAATATAACCGCAGACATCTTCTCGAGCTTTGCAATGGGAATGCCGCACCGATCCACCGCATCTACCATGGAATTGATACCAGACTGTTTTCCGACAATCGCAAAATGCCCGGAAAACCCGCTTCACCTTATCGAATTCTTACCATTGCCCGGTTCACCGCAAAAAAAGGCCTGCCCACCGTTTTAAGGGCGCTCAAGCTGTTATGCGATCAGGGAGTTTTATTAAATCACACCCTGATCGGCGACGGAGATGATCGTGAAAAAATTCTGGCGCTGATTAAAAAACTGGGACTGTCATCGATCACCCGCCGGCTCGGCACCCAGCCGCATCATGTAGTCTTGGAGCATTATCGAAAGGCCGATCTATTTGTTCTGGGCTGTGAAGTAGCTTCCGACGGAGACCGGGACGGCATCCCCAATGTTTTACTGGAAAGCATGGCCATGGGGGTGCCGGTGGTGGTAACGGATATCTCGGCCATCCCCGAGCTGGTGCAAGACGGTAAAACCGGTCTTTTGGTCCCCCCGCGTCAACCGGATAAACTGGCCGGGGCCATGCTGCGTCTGCTGACTGATATAAATTTAAGGAACCGGATCATTGCGGCGGGCAAACAGCGGGTGGAGCGGAAATTTGACAACCAGCAGCTGATACAGGATCTTGCGGAGGTGTACCGGGAGGGCATGAGAGTGAAGAACTGAGAGCAATGAGCCATAAGCGCCAGTTATTTTTACGCTGTGGGTATGTGGAAGGTTTACTGAAAATTAATAGTAGATACCCGGGTCCAGAGGACCAGGTTTTCGAAGTTAGAATATACACCCGCCTGCCATGCACAATGTGTTGGTTTGGTGTAATTTTTTTTAATTAAATTGCGGAGCGAAGCGACATCATTATTCGATGTTCAACGTTGGACGTTCGATGTTCGATGTTCAGTCTTTTCGATGTTCATCTTTCAAAACAACCCTGTCCAGCATAAATGTATCCTGTAAATGTTTACAAAACAACTTAGCATTTATGAGGCTTTTCACTATGCCCTATGCCCCATGCCCTATACCACCCGCCCCAAGCCCTTTGCGGATTTGCTTTTATGCTCCCTTTAAACCATTGGGTCATGCCCATCCTTCCGGTGATCTTGTAACCGCAACCAATCTCTTCGATTTCCTTGTCAATCAGGGACACCTGGTTATGTCAGCCAGTTCGCTTCGATGCCGCTGGATTTACTGGAAACCCTGGTTATGGCTGAAATTGATTTGGCAGCGAAGCCAGGTTTTGCAAAAGTTTTCCGACACTCCTGTAGATTTATGGTTAACCTATCATAGCTATTATAAAGCACCGGATCTACTGGGTCCCGCGGTCTCCAGGAAATTGAATATTCCCTATGTCATATTTCAGGGTATTTATTCCACCAAACGCAGGCGTCAATGGACGGCCAAACCGGGATTTTATCTGAATAAAAATTCCCTCTGTGCCGCCCATCACGTCTTCACTAATAAATCTGTCGATCTGCTCAATCTCAAACGCCTTTTGCCCGAAAATCGGGTTACCTATGTGGCACCGGGCATTCTCCCAGGCGAATTTCACTTTGACGAAAACGCCCGTAAGGAACTGCGCAGGAATTGGAATATAGAGGATGATCCGGTAATTTTTTCCGCCGCCATGTTCAGGCCGGATGTCAAAAGCGAAGGGCTCACCTGGGTAATTCGGGCCTGCGGCGAGCTTTATCGAAGGGGACAAGATTTTCGTCTGGTCATCGCCGGGGATGGCAAAGAAAGAAAAAAACTCCAGCAAATGGCCGCGGAGCAGGTGGCTGATCGAGTGGTATTCTTAGGAAAAATACCGCGCAGGGATATGTATCGCTATTACAGTGCTGCCGATGTCTTTGTTTTTCCCGGAATCGAAGAATCTTTGGGGTTGGTTTTTCTGGAAGCACAATCCTGCGGGTTGCCGGTAGTAGCGTTTGACAATGCCGGTGTACCGGAAGCCGTTCAGGATGGTAAAACCGCATTGTTGACGCCGGTGTACGCTTTGGAGCCTTTTGTGGATGCCATCCAGCACCTTTTGAGCGATAAAGAGTTGCGGCAAAAAATGGGCTGTGCTGCAAAAGCCTACGTACGCAAAGCCCATGATCTAAATAAGAACTATCAGGAGCTTGAGCTATCGCTAAATTCAATAGCTCAGCAGCGGGAAATTCGATGACGAATTGTTTCGATTTTATTCATTCGGAACCAACACCAAAAAAAAGAAGATAGATGCAAGATCAACGTAAAATCACCCGTTTTGGTTTGATTCGCCACGCTCAAACCACATGGAACCGGGAAAAAAAGATCCAGGGTCACAGCGACTCTCCGTTGACCCCCGAAGGTGAATTACAGGCGTTCCGCTGGGGTAAAGTTTTAGATCAATTCACATGGAACCGTCTTCTTGCCAGTGACACCGGTCGCGCTTTGGCAACAGCTGGGATAATCAATGCCCGTTTGAAAATTCCACTGACGATTGATTCACGTCTCAGAGAGCAGGATTGGGGTCATTGGGTGGGGAAAACCATTTCGCAAATTCAAACAGAGGTACCCCGGGTGCTGGATGAACAGATAAGCGCCGGATGGAGTTTTTGCCCACCGGATGGTGAAGATCGCAAGAGTGTTTCGGCAAGAAGCCGGGAGGCATTGCAGGAAGCTTTCGACAGGTGGCCCGGAGATAATATACTGATCGTCAGCCACGAAGGCGTGATTAAAAGCCTCGTCTACCATCTGAGCGGCAGAAAATTTCTCCCCACCGAACCTCCCCTTCTTAAGTCCTACCGGCTTCATTGGCTGGTTTGCGACCGGGATGGGCTTCGGCTGGAAGCGGTAAATGCACTTAAACTTAGTGTCAACTAGATCGCGGGTTTCAAAGTTCAACATTCCAATTGGGCGAAGCCCTTAAGTTCTTAAAAAAATACGAATACAACCAACCACGGACGACGAACTACGAACACTACCCTATTCCTGATCTTGATTAATAGTTAAGCAGTGTCCACCGTTTGTAGCCTTTGTTCCCGGAACCCTGAACTCTGAACCTGGAACCTTGAACCTTGAAACCCTGAACCTGGAATTATTCGTTTAGAATATGCAAACCCTGATGATTCATGACATCCGCCCGGAATATTTTGATTTGAATCTGAACCCATACCGGTTGACCTTCGATGACGGGCTTTATTCCCAGTATTACTACTTCCCCCTGTTGAAAAACCATCCCGGGAAATTAACCTACTTTATTACAACCGCCTTTATTCAGCCTGGAAAACCAAGGAGGATGTATACCGGCGAATACCTTTCCCATTTAAAATCCAAAAAATACATGTACCGCACTTTTATCGAGGGCAAATTCGATCACTTCATGACAATTGAAGAAGTTCAGCAACTGTCAGCCCAACGGAATGTTCGTGTGGGTGTTCACAGTCATTTTCATGACGTGATCTTGACCCGAACACATTCAAGCAAAAAAAAACCTCTCAGTCCATGGAAATTGGAGCGGTTTGAGAACCGTCCTGAGATCTCGGCTCAGGATATGAGCATTCGGTCGAAGCTTGGGTTTCAAGGCTATCATTTTGAGCATGGCATCTTAACACGACGCTCCCAGGCACAATGGGAAGAATATATTAAATATGATACCCAGTTGTGTGTCGAGTGGATGGCGGCTAATTTGGGATTTTCCCCTGAATTGTACTGTTTTCCTTTTAACGAACATAATGAAAAATTGATATCGATTCTCAAAACATTCGGGTTTAAACAATTTTTTGCCGCCAGATCCGGAAAAAGCAGCGCGGTTGTAGGCAGGACTGATATTGATCGTCTGGTCGATATTTAAAGGCAAGTATCTTGTTTGCCTCAGCCGGTTTTGGTAGTGGTTATTCTGCCGGCGTATACCAACAAAGTGAAAAAATATGCAAAAAAAAATTATATCAATTCATAAGCCGTCGGCATCGATCAGATTTGCACCCGTCAAGCATGCCCTCGCGGTAACGGTAGAACCTTTTAAATTCTCATCCCGACAGGTCGGGGTGGCTTATGTATTGAGTTACAGGTGAATTTTCATCATCCCAGGCTACATCTGCCTAAGATAGCGTAAATTGGCTAAAAGAACTGACACAGGATCCTGATTACTCCCAGGCAACAAGCTGACGGTTTGGTCAGTGGCAATTCTCGGCAGACGTGGTTTATGGATAACAAGACCGGGATTTGCCTTTTGCAAAAAGTCGCAAAGGATTTCACCGGCCATTTTGGCGGCGGCATACTCACCCATATCCAGCGGAAGTTCCTCAATCGCTGCCGAAGATGGATAGAATATCTTTTGTAAGCCGGTTGACGGGGCCGCCACGGCTTGAACAATCTGGAGAAACCCCATGACATAATACTCACAAAAGGTGCTAAAGCGCTGTGGCGAAAACTTGCCTTTGGCTGCTCCAAAAATAAATGGCGTAGCAAAATAATATAAATACAGGGGCTTCGAACGATTTCCGACCCTACTCAACAGGCCCAGCGATGGATCTAATACATTCAAAGGAAGGCAATCAGCGTTTGCTCCCTGAGCGGCAATTTCTTCTATAATGCGCTGCGCATCCTGTTCCCCGTGATAATAAGTAATGATGACCTCGGCGCCACCTGCGGCTAAAAGCTTGGCGGTGACTTCCCCTAAACCGCGAGATCCGCCGATAATCAGCGCCCGTTGTGCCGAAAATTCTTCTGACTCCACTTCACGACGGATATCTGTGAACGGGGCTTGTCCTTGAGGTTTTGGTCGAAAAAAGGTTTTTATTCGTCCCTTCATCCCCGGCGCTTCAACATCCATTGAGAGCAGGGCTAATCGCTTGTTGAATTCCGCAACCAGGTATTTCAGCTTCGGAATTCCCATCCTGTTTGAAGAAAATGTCAGGTTGAGCCCGGCATAGATCGAATGCAGGCCGGGACACTCCATGCCGACAAGACGAGTTGTCGCTAACAGTGCGGCAAGCTGCATTGGAGGCAACATCCGCACAAGATTGGGAAAAAGCCCCGTGGCCAATTCTTTGTCAACATAGAGGGGGACATCGCCCAGAGCCGTTTCCGCCTCATCGATGTCGCGTTCCCGGCATTTTTCCGGTTTTTGTGATATTCTTGGAAGAATTTCTGCCCACTGTTGCTCTAAGGGGCTCCAGGCAATTTGAATCCAGGCCGCCAGGGTCTTGTCAGTCTCCAGCCGTATTTCGACTTGCCGGTCATTTTGCGTGCTATAAATGCAATTGACGGTCTGCCCTACTCCTATTCCTGCCTGAAAATTAGCTTTGACAGCCTTTAGTTCCAAAGGTTGTGTCCGGGTTTTCAAAAAACGATCCACACTCCAAAACAAAGCATGCATGCCATGAACGACTTGCTGTCCAAACAGGAGACGCCGCGCAAGTACGGGGTCCGTGTGCAAAGGATTATAGTCTCCGGAGAGTTTTGCAAAAGCGAACTGATCGTCGGATGTAAATACACGTTGTGTCATGGTTTCCCCCAATGTTCCAACGATAGGGTTCCTTCATCGAATAATGTATTCTGCCAATTTAAAAAAGACAGAGCAACCTGTCGGGTCGTAGCCGAAGGCGAAGCCTGAAGTGATTCAATTTTCGAAATTCTGCGGTTCGTTTGTTTTAAATAGATAAAGCGTAGCGTCATCAATATTCGACGTTCGACGTTGGGCGTTCGATGTTCGACGTTCGAAAAATTCACTGTTCCGGCCGGCTGCCAACGCGGCCAGTTTAATCATCTATAAACCGTGCCGTTTTGGTGTAGTT
>JAJRVC010000718.1 GCA_024277475.1 Deltaproteobacteria bacterium | reverse complement strand
GGATCCTTATAAGCTTCTCAAGAAAATCAAATGCGGCCTCATTCATCCGCTGATGATGGACCATAATGCCGCAGAACTTTGATGATATTGCCTGTTGGAGCTCTGCCAACAGATTTTGCCAACCAACTGCGGGGTTCCGTTCCCTGCGGGTATGCAGATCAACATTTGCATAAAAATCCGGCAATTCTTTTGGCGGTTGTGGCATGCTTCCGCGGTAGCGGGATACGGCTAGATAGCCAAGATCCCGCAGTAATTTAAGGGTGCTGAGAGTGCAGCGGTTCCAGGGTGGGGTGAAAACCGGATAAAATTCCGCCTCCATGAGATTCTCAAGGCGACGTTTACCCAGCCCAAGGTCCCGTTTGATGTCCAGCCGACTGCGGCTGGCTCCGAACTCCTGTTTTTTCCCCTCTGTTTCGTGGTTTAGGTGGCGCCAGCCGTGCTGGTGCCCGCACCACAGCGAAGATTCTTTTGCCCCCAGAGCTTTAAGATAATGCCAGCGCTTGTCGGTGAGCCACGCCGGCACCACGGACAGACATAAGGGAACCCCGTAACGCTTAAAAATATCCATCAATCTGGCGAGTTTCCCCCCGGGGGCGGCCACATCGTCCGCCCGAAAAAAAATGTGCCCGGAACCTTTGTCTTCCAGCCTTTCGCCGGCACTATGGATACAATATTCCGTCCGAGCGACAATATCTGAAGGAAGATGACGCCAAATGGGAGAAACTTCGTTCTGCATTTATTCTGCCTGTACTATGATTGTATATTTTCTTCAAAGGCTAGCACTTCCACCCCTTTACAGGTCCCTATCGCGCTTTATCTGACAACATGTTGCAGGGAACTGATGAACGCCGAACATCGAACGTCCAACATCGAACGTCGAATAATGATGTCGCTCCGCTCTCCTAATTAATTTCATCTTTTTGTGCCATCGCGTCTTCGTGGCTGAAATTTTATCCAATTTTCAATCCACTTTGCCGTATTTACGGCACCGTTCAGATTGATATTGACAGTTGGCCGCGTCGGATTAGATAACCGTTGATCCATAATATGGGCCAGGCGATCGGGGCGAAGATCCTCATCTTCCAGTACCCTTAACACTCCCAGTTCGGCCAGACGCTCCGCCCGCAGCCGTTGCTCGCGATTCTGGGGAAACGGCCACACCAAAGCGGGTACACCGGTAGCCAGGATATTCATGGTGGTATTGTAGCCTCCCATGCTGACGGAAAGATCGGCGGCCGTTAGATAGGATAAAAAATCCCCGGTAAATCGTTCTATCTGTACATTGTTCCCGGCTATTTTTTGCAAATGCTCAAATTCACTTTGATCCAGAAAGGGACCGCTGAAAACCTCCAGGTGACAACGGCTTTTGACCTCCAGGCGACAAAATGCCCGGATAACGGCTTCCAAAATGGGGATACCCACATTTCCGCCGCCGGCGCTGGCGATAATCAGAAGTTCGTCTGTGTCAATTTTCAATTGCTGCCGGATTTTTTTGCCGGCATCCAGTGAAGGTTTGGGGGCAATGTACCCGGTGTAATCCACGGGAATTATAATTTCATCAAAATGATCGAACGTTTCGTTAATCTTTACCAGCTTGGGATCAGCATGAACCAGTACGGCATCAAAATAACGGTTAAGGGTCTTGGCGGCACGTAATTCGTGTTTGTCCCGATCCTCCTTTTCCACAAGTATATCCCGTACGCTGCAAACAACTCCACAGGGAGGCAGTCTCTTTTCCTGAAGAGCCTGTAGAATCGGATTGAGCTCAAAACGAAAAGCTTTGCGGCCGAATGGATAAAGCTCGATCAGAAAAGCATCGGGCTTCTCTTTTTCAAAAAGGTCAAAAAGGCGTTTTTGGCGCTCTTCTTTGATCTTATCCAGGCCGGCATCTTCCCTGGAACTGAAAAGCCCTTTAAACTCCCGGTTCATCTGCAGGTCGGGGAGGCGAACTTCACGGACATTTCCAGGCAGATCGGCAACGACCCGGGGACCGCCGGTGACCAGAATTACCTCGTGATCGGACAAGGCTTTGCAGATTTCAAGGCTGCGGAAGAGATGGCCGATACCCAGAACGTGCTGGCAGTATAGGATTATCTTCATATTTATGGGTTCTGGGTTCAAGGTTCAAAGGTTCAAAGGTACAACCCTGCGACGAGCCCTTCGGCCGTTTTTCAGGCCAGCGGCAAAAGTGCAAAGAGCCAAGGCGGCTTATCTGATCTCTGACCTCTGTCATCCGTCTTCTGTACTCTGAACCCCATAACTCCTAAATTTATTCTTGGATGTTGTCAACCTTTAACCGGGATTTCCAGCTTGACACACAATTTCCTTACGCTATACTCGGCTGTCACAAAAGTGAGTTTTACTGTTATTTTGCAACTAAACTTCCAAAAAACGAGACGCGATGGAGATTAAAACCTTTACTGTCGCCGATTTAAGGACAGCTTTGTTATCAGAGGATTTTTGGCTTACAAAAACCCTGCCGATAACGAAACACAGGGCGTTATCATACAGTCGCAACCCCCGGGCAGATAAGGATGATCCTGTCTTGTTGGTTGCCTATCAGGATAACCAGGTGATCGGCTATCTTGGGATTCTTCCCGATAAAATCTTTGTCAATAGCGCCGTGTACAAATTTGGCTGGTTGACCAGCTGGTGGGTTAATCCATCCTGTGCCATGACGGGAGTTGGCGCCGTTCTTCTTTTTAAAGCCCTAAATGCGTACCATCAGCATCTTGGCGTCTCGGGAGGCTCAAAGGAAGCCCGGAAATCTCTTCATGCTTCTCAAAAGTTTATTGCGTTAAAACCATTGAAAGGACTGGAGATCAGGTTTCGATTTAATGTGACCGGAGCCGTCTGCCGGAAGCTGCCAACATTGAAAATGTTGCGGGTATTGTTCAAACTCTTTGATGTTATGCTGGATGAAATCGTGAATTTCAGATATTTTTTCTGGAAACGGCGCGACAACATCTGTCGGCGCTTGACCTTTGAGTATATCTCTACCATCGATGAAGAGACGGACCAATTTATCCATCGGCATCACCAGCATGATCTGACTCGTAAAGGAAAGATCGACCTCAATTGGATAATGATGTACCCCTGGATATTGTCGGCGCCGTTAAAAGATTCTGCCGGCAAGCGATATTATTTTTCGTCACGCGCCGAAAGATTTTTTTACCTGGGTGTTAAGGTGTTTGAGCAGAACAACGAAATGGCAGGATTTTTCATGTTGAAAGTGCGTGATGATCGTATGAGCGTCGTATATTCTTATTTTGAGAGTCAACATGCCTTGGCTATCGCCGCCGCAGTGGTCTATCATGCGCTGGCGATGGATGTGAGTGCCCTCAGCCTGTATGATGAGTCGTTGGCTAAAAGTTTTTCTAAACTTCGCTGCCCCCATGGGTCCGCCAAAGCGGTATCAAGAGGATTTTCTCTATCTAAAGCATTTGCTGATATTCCCTTGGCGGGCTACCGTATACACGGCGGAGACGGAGATTTAGCGTTTTATTAATTTTTTATATGAACCATTAGTTTTCTCTTCGATTAAACTAGCCGCTTTGCAGGCCGGCGGCGCCGCCCAGATGAAAAGGCCCTTGTCAATGCAAGAAGAAATTATCCGAATGCTGTTTAGCGTTATTGACGAACTCAACCAGCTACGGCCGACGGAAGAATACCTGGAAAAAAACCTGGAGACTCCTTTAGCGGGTGATTTTGGAAGATTGGATTCAGCAGGATTGATTAATTTAATCGTGGTAACGGAACAAAGGGCAGCTGAAGAGCTTGGCATGCCCATTCTGCTGACCGATGACCGCACAATGTCTCAGGTCAATCAGGTATTTCGCACCCTTGGGACACTTGCAGATTACATTCACCTGCTGCTAAATGAAAAACGTGATGGATAAGCAACCCCAGACCTGCGTTCTTGCTTCAGATTTTAATCTGCAAAATTTCGCAGGTTATGTCGCCAACGATCCGGAATTTCCTACCCTAAAGCCTGTTATCGCCCCATTCGGGCAGCCTGTATCAATCCTGTTACACAAAGACTTGCCGTGTTGGCGAAACACACCGGATGTGGCCGTGGTTTGGACCCGGCCGCAATCCGTTATTTCTGCTTTTAATTCGCTTCTCAGGTATGAACAGGTTCCGCTGCAGACAGTGCTTCAACAAGTCGATGAATATTCCTCATTGTTGGTAAACATGAGTGCTTGGGTGAAGTACGCTTTTGTTCCGACCTGGGTGCTGCCGCTATATCGGAGCGTCTTTGGTGTTCTGGACATGAAGACCGGGATCGGACTGACGAACACCGTCATGCGAATGAATTTACGGCTGATTGAGAATCTGGAAAAGACTTCCAACATATACGTTCTCAATACTCACAGATGGACACAGCGGGCAGGGATACACGCATTCAGCCCTAAACTGTGGTATCTGGGGAAAATTGTATTCGGCAATGAGGTTTTCAAGGAAGCCGTCCGGGATATCAAAGCCGCTTTAGGTGGAATGCTCGGGTATGCCAGAAAACTCATCATCGTCGATTTGGACGATACGTTATGGGGAGGCATTGTAGGTGAAGTCGGGTGGGAGAATCTTGTCTTGGGAGGACATCATCACCTCGGGGAAGCTTATGTAGATTTTCAGAACGTTCTGAGATCTATGAAGAATCGAGGGATTCTGCTGGCAATTGTGAGTAAGAATGAGGAGCAGGTCGCGTTGGGAGCGATTCGAAAACACCCTGAAATGGTGCTCAAATTAGAAGATTTTGCCGGCTGGCGAATTAATTGGCAGGATAAAGTCCAAAATGTTCTTGACTTGATGACCGAATTGAATCTTGGACCCCAGTCTACCGTGTTTATCGACGATAATCCCGTTGAACGGGCACGGGTCAAAGAGAGTCTGCCGGAAATTTTTGTGCCGGATTGGCCGAAAGACCCCATGTTATATCCGGCTGCGTTGCTCAGTCTGCGGTGTTTTGAGATGCCTTCTCTCAGTCGGGAAGACCTTGCCAGAACCACAATGTATCTTTCAGAAAATAAACGCCGTGAATTGAAAGAAACAGTCAGTTCATTCGAAGAATGGTTAACACGTTTAGCCATTCGCGTCCAAGTTGAAGAGCTTCATCCTGCAAATCTGCAAAGGGCGACCCAGCTGCTGAACAAAACCAATCAAATGAACCTCTCCACAAGACGGATGTCTGAAGCAGAACTCATGGCCTGGGCCGCAGAGAAACATCATAAGCTTTGGACGGTGCGCGTTTCGGATAAATTTGGTGATGCAGGTCTGACCGGTATCGTAAGCCTGGATATTCAAGATCGAAACGCTCAAATTACGGATTTTATCCTGAGCTGTCGGGTGTTGGGACGAAAAATAGAAGAAACTATGCTTTCCACAGCGATTCACTATGCGCGAGCAAGGGGCGTAGAAGATGTGTATGCCCGATATATTCCTACCTCCAAAAATAAACCGTGTCTGGATTTTTTTAAAGGCTTAGCTCCCCGATTTCAACAGCAGGGGGAGTGCTTTATTATAAATGGCGCGCAACCTTTTCCTGCTCCCGAACATATTGAATTTGTCGATTAGGACCAAGCCAAATATATAGGTTTTGGGTGTTAGGTGTCAGGAGAGAGGAACGTAAGAGTGGAAACCCAAAACCTCGTGTGAAACTGCACCAAAACGGCACGGTTTATAGATGATTAAACTGGCCGCGTTGGCAGCCGGCCGGAACAGTGAATTTTTCGAACGTCGAACATCGAACGCCCAACGTCGAACGTCGAATATTGATGACGCTACGCTT
>JAJRVC010000717.1 GCA_024277475.1 Deltaproteobacteria bacterium | reverse complement strand
GTTTCAACCTGTGGTGCACCCTGGACAGCAGTCGGTGCCGCTTTTCTTCTAATAGTCCTCACCGGCCGACTCCTTTCGTATCCCGACGAACATATCCCGATTGATAGCCCGCTGGATTCCGCGATGGCCGGTTGATAGCACCCAGACTGGAAAGATCGAAAGCAGGAGTGAATTTATTTCTTCATAAATCCTTAGAGGAAATTATGGACCTAAAATTTGACCCTTCTCCCAAGGTTGTCAAGCTCGAAGGAAGATACGCCAATCATCTTGCGGTAGGCTTCAATGCCTATGAACTCATTTTTGATTTCGGCCAATCCTATTCCGAAAACGGCCATGCAGAGCTATATACTCGTATTATCGCCTGCCCGGCTCATGCTAAAGAATTTTTCAAAGTTTTAAAAAAATCGGTTGCCCAGTATGAAAAAGAGTTTGGACCCTGTGAACGTAAGTAGATACTCAAACAGGCAGACAATATTATTGAAATCACAAGGAGGTGCACCATGCCAAAGGCACAGCAACCCAAAAAAAGGAAAGTCTACACCTATCGAGCCGGCCGGAAAGTCGCTCTCAACAAACGACCGGATCAGTTTGTCGTGCGCCGTCTGCCGGCTGAGGTGCCGGTTGGTGAAAAAACGGCGCAGGTTTCTTCAGCCTCGACACGCGTTACATGCAAACCGGCCGACCTGGACGGGCTCATGACCAAAAATCGCCAGTCTGCCGTCACTCACCATGCATACGAGGCTGCTGAATCGGGTGAGGAATTTTTAATTACAGACCGGATCATCGTAACCTTTGCAAAACCATTGACGCCTGAGGAGGTTGGCGCGTTTGCCGGCAAGTATGCCCTGGAAATAGCGGTCAAGTATTCGGAGACAAAATATCTGTTGCGGTTGACGACGGCCACCGGTATAAATCCCGTGAAATTGGTAGTCAAGCTGGTGGAAGGAGAATCGCAAGTAGCAAGGGTAGAACATGATTTGAATATGCGCTTGAAGACTTCCATTGCCTTGCCGACCGATCCCAATTACCCGGATCAGTGGCATCTGCACCAACGCCGCCGGCATCCAGAATTCGATGAGCGTTCCTCTGCGCGCTGTGAAGCGGCCTGGAATCTGCTCGACGGATTCGGCAGCCCGGATGTCGTGGTCGGGGTCACAGACGACGGATGCAAACTCGATCACATTGACTTCAATTCTTCCGGCAAGTTTGCGGGTTGGGCATACCTGGAGGGAATCCGGTTGTTGGGTCGGGGGGAAAATTGCCCGATTAATCATCAGGCCGATCAGCAGGTTCCTTATACCGACGGCTGGGAACTCGTAAACGGTTCCTGGGAATGGGCCGGGGTTAAGACATCGTCCTTTTTTTCGAACGATCTTGTCGATATCCCCGGGGTGATGCACATTGCCGCCCTTGCGAGTACCGCCCAGCGCAGCCACTACTCCAACTACGGGCCGGGTATCGATGTTTGCGCACCGAGCAGCAACAGCCATGCTTACTTTCGCATGCCGCTGGAGGGGCTCGGTATCACAACCACTACCGGTGAAACCGCAGGGGTGCGCCATACCTTCGGCGGCATATCAAGCGCTACACCGTTGGTGGCGGGCATTGCGGCCTTAATCATTTCGGCCAATCCGGAAATTACATCACTGGAGGTCGCTTCGATTCTGCGGCGTACCGCATCAAAGGATCTTAACATGACAGGCTACCCCCGGACCCCCGCGATGCGTGATGATCCCGATCCAACCTGGGATGTATCGCCGGTTGCTCCCCTTGACAGGGGTGATTTCAACGACATCGGCTCGCAAGATGGAACGTGGAGTTCATGGTTCGGACACGGAAAAATCGATGCCCTGGAGGCTGTGCGTACAGCTCTTGGTAGCTCCCGCGAGCAGACTACCCGGGTTCGAGTAGAGTTGAATCCGGATTTTGCCATTCCGGATCGAAATCCAGCCGGGATTGTCAGCCGGGTTTTCATCCCGGATTCCGGACAGGTGAGAAATATTAAAATTTTTGTGGACATCGCTCATACTTATATTGCTGACTTGATAGTCCGGTTAACCGGCCCGGAAGGCATTCGGGTGGATCTGCACAACCGGGATGGCGGGGGAGCAGATAACCTGGTGCAAACTTTTACCCAGGAATCCGTGCCTTCGCTGGCGGCATTCCTTGGCAAGGACATCAAAGGCACCTGGGCTCTGGAAGTCTCCGATCATGCCCGGAATGATATTGGGCATTTGCGAAGATGGACTCTGGAGGCCGAGGTGCTGGCCGATACCGCCCGGAGGTTCGAGTCCACTCCGGGTCGAACGATACCTGACCAGGATCCGACGGGAATCACGGATCAGATTGCGGTGGCAGGAATAGAAACGGTTAAAGAAATTGTGGTGGAAATCGATATTACACACACTTATATCGGCGATCTGCGTGTTTCCGTGAGCAATCCCCTGAATCACGAAGTTGTGCTGCATGCACAAGAAGGGCGAGCGACTGACGACATCCAGCGTACTTACACGGTTGATGAGGAAGCCGCCCTGGGGGATTTCGTCGGACAACCGGCCACGGGTGACTGGGTATTGTCCGTAAGCGACAACGCCTGGCGCGACGTCGGCAAACTGAATCGGTGGGGGTTAGCGCTGCGATAAAATGCGGGTTCGAAGTGCGATTTGGATCTAAAGAGAGCCTTTTTGTGTTAGGTTAAGCCAAGCCTTTCACCAATCTGCTGGTTGGTCAGCGCCCCGGACTGGGCCCCGGACTGGGCCCCGGACTCTGGCCGCAACTCAGTCGGGTCCGCTTGACGTGTCTCAAAATCAG
>JAJRVC010000716.1 GCA_024277475.1 Deltaproteobacteria bacterium | reverse complement strand
TTTTGCTTTTCAACGCAACGGGGCTCAACCCCTTTCTCATCGGTCTGATGATGTTGCCGTTCACCTTTTTCCTGGGGTATATCTTCGACCGTTTCCTGATGCGGCCCCTGGCCAATAAAAGGGAACACATTCGACTGATGTCCTCCATTCTGGTGACCCTGGGAGCGGCCCTGTTTATCGAGGACGTGACGTCTTTTCTAACCGGTGCTGAGGAAAAGGGTGTGGATTATACCCTGCCGTCCTTTTTTTGGGGGGATATTTACATCTCATATCTCAGGTTGCTGGCTATGGCAATGATCGCCGCCCTGACGGTTGGAATCCACTACTACCTGAAGAAAACTTTCACCGGCCGTGCCTTAAGAGCAACCACCCAAAATATCCGCGGCGCCATGCTGGTCGGCGTGGATACCTACCGGATACGATCGATTACCTTTGGCATTGGTTCACTCCTGGCCGGTATTGCGGGGGTTTTCTATGTAGTGCTGCTGTCCATTTCTCCGGATATGGGCCTATCGGTGACGATTAAATATCTTTGCATCGTTGTGCTGGGGGGATTGGGTAGTTTGATCGGTTCCCTGGCGGGCGGCCTTATTCTGGGTCTGACGGAATCCATTGTAAGCTATTATACTCCTCAATGGGGCCAAACAGCCGCTTTTCTCATGCTGGTCCTTATTCTATTGATTCGGCCAAAGGGGCTTTTCGGGAAGTAAAGATCCGGGTCCCTATGGCCCGGCTTTGGTCCATCCCGGCTTCCGGCTCGTAAAGCCTAAGAGCCTACAGCTCGGAGAGAGGGGTGATGTGGGTGATAAGGTTGGATAGCAGTATTCAGGTCTCAGGCTAAAGTAGGTGTCAGGTTTCAGGAAACAATATGAGGTAATAGCTAGTGCCCATCCACGAAGCCTTTTTTATCCATGGGCACTGGCGTAAGTTTCCAATTCAGAAATGAGAAATTTTTTCTCTGAGCAAGGCCGCACAAGGGTTTACGTTGAGACGTACTTTTCGTACTTCGCAGACGTAAACCCGCGGAGAACGTCGCTCAGAGAAAAAAGGGCCATTTATGGATGGAAACTAGCTAATTGTGTGGATGTTGAAGGGATTGGTGAAAGCATTGGAGCAAATGACTCCAGAAGGAAAGCCGCGCAGGCAGCTATCCTAAAAATAGGCTATATTTGATGCTCAAGATTTCAGTTGAACCTTGAACCTTGAACCCTGAACCTGGAACTGCTCAGTTTAAGTTTGAAGATGGAGCATTTTTTGGAGATCCGTATGAATCGTATCATTCTGGGGCTTGTGCTGGTATTTCTTCTCATATTTCCGGTTTTCAACCGGCCTTATTTAAATACCTTTCTCATCATCCTGTTCATGTATATTCTTCTGGCCGAAAGCTATGATTTGTTGGGCGGCTATACCGGCTACATCAATATGGGTCATATCGTTTTTTTCGGTATCGGCGCTTACACCTTTGGTCTGCTCTGGAATGGCGGTCTTTCCCTTTATCTTTCTTTTCTGGCGGGCACCCTGGCGGCCGTTATCTTTGCCATTCTCATGAGTTATCCTTTTTTCAGATTACGGGGTGCATACTTTTCCCTGGCGGCCTTTGCCCTGGTCAAACTCATGGAGCATCTCACGTTGAACCTGTCCACGATCACGCACGGCTCCGACGGCCTGAAGGTGCTTGAAGGCAACCGGATGATTCCCATGTACTACCTTTCGCTGCTGCTGGTGGTTGCCGTAATCGTTGCCAGCTACCTTATCACGCGCTCCCGCCTGGGTTTGGCCATGGCTTCCGTCCGGGAGGAGGAACAGATCGCCTTTGATTTCGGTGTGCCGGTTCAGCGGATCAAAACCACGGCCATGGTCATATCGGCCTCGTTTGCCGGACTTATGGGCGGCTTCTATACCTGGTATACGATTTTCATCAATCCCTCCATGGTTTTTGGTACAGACATCGCTCTGATGCCGATGGCCATGGCCATGTTAGGGGGGTCCGGCGTCATTATCGGGCCGGTGATCGGCGCTGTTTTTCTTTTAATCATAGAAGAAACTCTCTGGACACGGTTTGCCTATCTGCATACGGCGGCCTACGGCATTGTCATTCTTCTGGTGGGTCTTTATATGCCGGGAGGACTCGTTCGCCTGGGGCCTTTACGTCGATTTTTAGTTAGAGTTGGCTTATTCAAGGAACTTTAGTAGTAGCAGCTTAATCGTTAATTTTTTGCATTATGCGGCAGAACTTTTTATCACGAAAGTACGAAAATACGAAAAAGAGAATTTCGTGCTTTCCAGATTTCGTGTTTTCGTGATTGATTTGTCCTTTTTGGTTCCGGCCTGTCCGGGTTATGGAAGGTTGAAGATGTTAGTGGTGGAAGAGCTGAGCAAGACATTTGGTGGACTGACGGCCTTGTTCGGCATTGATTTCGGGGTTGAAAAAGGCAGCATCACCGGGGTTATCGGGCCTAATGGGGCCGGCAAAACCACGACATTTAACCTGATCAGTGGCGCTTTACTCCCCACTTCCGGCAGTATCCTGTTCAAAGGCCGGGATATTACCGCGCTAAGATCTGATAAAGTCTGCCGCATGGGCATATCGCGTACCTATCAAAACGCAAAATCTTTTGAGGCTCTTTCAGTCCTGCAAAACGTTCTCATTGGTATCTTTTATGGCAGAAAGGATAGAGTGGATATCAAAAAGGCAAGATCCGAGGCCATGGACATCCTGCGTTTTCTTGATCTTGAAGACCATGCGGAAGTCCTGGCCGACCAATTATCCCCTTTAAACAAAAAGCGACTTGAGATTGCCCGGGCCCTGGGCACGCTACCCGAGCTGCTGCTTCTGGACGAGATCGCTGCCGGGCTGATACCGAGCGAGACCTTACAGATGATGGAGATCATTCTACAAATTCGCTCCCGGGGCATTACGATCCTGATGATCGAACACAATATGAAGGCGGTGATGGATCTTTCCGATCAGGTAATCGTGCTCAATTATGGCGTTAAAATTGCCGAAGGAAAACCGCAGGAGGTTTCTTCCAATCCCAAGGTAATCGAGGCTTACCTTGGAAGAGAAGAAGAGCAGAAAAAAACCTAACATAGGGGAAAGTCAATGAGGGGTATGAGTGTGAGGTCATTGTCGTGTTAGATATCAACGGACTCAACGTGTTTTATGGAGACAACCAGGCGCTGTTCGATGTTAAGGCAACGGTGGCGCCCGGTGAGATTGTATCTCTGCTGGGAGCAAACGGCGCCGGCAAGACAACAGCCATAAATGCAATTTGCGGATTTATTCGACCCAAGGCCGGCACGATCCGTTTTGAGGGTACCGTGATTCATAAATTGCGGGCAAACAAAATTGTCGAAAAAGGATTGATTCAAATACCGGAGGAACGGATGCTCTTTCCCGACATGACCGTCCTGGAGAATTTGCAAATGGGGGCCTATCTCCCCCGGGCCAGAAAGACACTGGCGCATTCTCTGGATTGGGTATATGGCCTTTTCCCGATTTTGGAAACGCGGCAAACTCAATTGGCCGGAACCCTCAGTGGAGGTGAACAACAGATGGTGGCGATCGGCCGGGGACTGATGTCCATGCCCAGACTCCTGATACTGGATGAGCCTTCATTGGGATTAGCCCCCCTGCTGGTTGCGGAGGTCTTCAAGGTCATACAGAAGATTAATCAGGAGGGGGTTGCGATTTTGCTGGTTGAACAAAACGCCCACCAGAGTCTGAAAATTTCCCACCGGGCCTATCTTTTGAAAAACGGATCCATCGCCATGGAAGGCAAGGCATCAGAGCTTCTGGAGACGGACACCATCCGGGAATCCTATCTGGGGATTTGATTTCGGCCGGATCATCATATTTAGATACTGGCTGCTGGCTGCTCGTACCTCGATTCTGGTTTCTGGTCCGCAGATTACGTAGATAATTGCCCTCAGCGTTGAACTTTATTCTTGACTTGTCGTTTTCCGGTTTTATCTGGACACTATAATATCGAACCGCAGAGTATCGAGGGATGGAATCGTTGCGCTCTGTCTTTTCAAAGCTTTTACTTTAACATCAGTATCTATCATTCAAACAGATGGAACCATGAGCAAGCTCGAAGACCTCAAGACTAATGCTTCCGTCAATGGCATCCTGCCGGATTGTACCGTCTCGGTAATCAATGTCTAATTTCAATCTGCTGCATACTTACGGGGGATTATGCGGTAAAAGGTTAGTTTGGGCAATTATGGGTTAGGGGCAATATTCGCGTTAGACCATGCCAGTGATAAAGGTTGCGCATAGATGAATTTGAAAACGTGTTTAGTTATATTGAGTGTTATTGTGTGGGTCGTTGTGTCTGGTTGCTCAAACACAGCGCAGATTCAAACGCCTGAAAAAATTGGAGAAAAAGTTCGCCTCAATCTGATTGCCGGCATCAAGGCTACGGCCGTGGTCAATAAATTGCACGGTAGCACCGTTACCACCGGAGGAGATGTTATTGCCGAATACGGCCGGGGGAAAAAAGACCTACTGTATATCACTGACTACACCGATGAGGAAAAAGCCCAAAAATCCTTTAATTTGATGATCGAGAAAATGCGCGCCGCTCAGGGCGGACCATTCACCCACCTGATGCCGATAAATAAATATAATGGTAAGGTCTATATGGCTATCGATATGGGGTCTGTGCATTATATCATTTGGTCGGAAAATTACCTTCTATGGCTGCAAACCGACCAGCCATTTGGCACCACCCTTCCGCCCCGACTTCTTGCACTTTATCCTGTTTGAAAAACAAAGGCGTTGTTAGCTTGCCCGGTATTCGTATCGGTCGAAGTGCTTTTTATTACATCAAACTTGGTCTTCTATTTTCCATTTTGTCAAACTAAATCGCTTCGTGCCAATTCTCAATCGGTGGTGGGTCCAAGAAACCAGAAAGATATTGAAATATAGTGAAAAAAGTCTGTCAGACATATCACAGGTTTTAAAGGTGGATGATATTTCCACTTTTTGAGTGGCTATATCAGAAATCGTCTAGGTGAAAACGTATGCTGTTTCGCTCTATCCCAGACAGCTTTCATCCAAAATTACGGAGAAACCGGTACTTGATTGTTTTGAATACTCAATGTATGGTTAACGTTGATGATATTTAAGGGTAATGCAAGAATCCTTCAATGCCAACCTTAACTGGCTTCATACAGCCTGTACAGACTATAATAATTATAATTTTTCGGAAAACACATCGAAATAATTCATAAATTTATAGTGTGCGCCTGCAACAACAATTTATTCCGGCGCATCATTGACCGAGGTGAGATTAAGCAGGATCTCATGTTAAAAGAATTTATACGCTCGGAGACTCTTAAGCTATGGACCGGCATCAGCAGCTCTATTATGAAAAATGTTTCAGGATTGCCTTCTTGGAGACTCGGGGAGATGCTTTTCAGCACCTTTTCGAGGTGTTAATGGGAAAGGTTTACCCGGACGATTTTATGGCTTGCCGACCTTGGGGGAACATCGGTGATAGGAAGAATGATGGGTATTTACCATCGAGGAGAATCCTTTTTTAGGTTTATGCTCCCAACGAAATGTCTGCCAGTAAAGCGATTCATAAGTGATCGGATAAGAAAGCCAATTTTTTTAAAATGCCAACATTACAACTACTTCTAGTGAAGTTGGACGATGTTTTCTATTTGGGCACATCAGTAAGTGGAGAAGACTGTGCAACTTTTT
>JAJRVC010000715.1 GCA_024277475.1 Deltaproteobacteria bacterium | reverse complement strand
TACCTGCAAACTGATTTTGTCAGATATTTAGTGGGTTTGAGAAAAATCACACAACACTTGCCTCGCAGCATGTGGAACTGGGTACCATACGTGGATACAAGCAGACAATGGACAAATGAAGATTTATTCGAGTTCTTTAGTATCACTCCTCAAGAACAGCAGCACATCAAAAATAAAGCAAATGGGTGGTCTTGATGGAAGAAAGGGAACTTTATATCTATTCAACCGAAACTTACTTGAAGGAAGGTCTGCTCAAGATTGGCGATAGCCGTCTGGGGCGGTATCAACAGCGCATCAAGGAACAGTTCGGCACCAGTAATCCCGAGCTTCCGATCATTCTGTGGAATCATCCACTACCGTCTGAAATAACCGATAAACACATTCATGCCAGACTGGAAAAAAATGGCATCCGGAAAAAAGCCGATAGCGCGGGTCAGGAATGGTTTTATGTGTCAACCGATGAGGTTAAAAAAGCCTTCAATGAGGTGGTTTATGGGAAATCCCGGATTGAGAACTATTCGCTACGCAATGAACAGCAAGCCGCTGTGGACAAGGCCTGCAAATGGTTTTTTGGCGATTATGCACCGGGCACGCTCAGGGCGGCAACGCATCAAGACCGGTTTCTGCTGAATGCCAAAATGCGTTTTGGTAAGTGTTTTACCGGCCTGCATATCGCCAAGGCGCTGGAGGCGAAAAATACCCTGATTGTCACCTACAAGCCGGAGGTCATCAGCGAATGGATGGAAGCGGCCAATAATCATGTCGATTTTGACGGTTGGCTGGGAATTCGCGCCAAAAAGCCCAATGGTAACAGCATTGAGCCTTGTTTGACTGAGTTAGGCGATTTCCCCAAATGGGACGGGCCGCGGGTGCTCGGCGTCTCCTTGCAGGATTTGGCGATTGATGCCGATGGCAAGACTAAAATCCGTCTGGAACAAGTGGTTGATACCCATTGGGATCTGGTGATCTTTGACGAAGTGCATTTTGGCAGCCGCACTGATCGCGCCCGGCATATTATCGACAGTTTAAAATCCGATTTCCGGCTGGATCTTTCCGGTACGCCGTTCCGCTTGATTCAGGAAGATGATTTTTGCTCGCAACAGGTGTTTACCTACAGTTATCTGGATGAGCAAACAAACAAGCGACAGGAAATGGAAAATGATCCTGATGGCATTACGCCTTATGTGTATCGGGAAATGCCCGATCTGGATATTTCCACCATCGAGATCACCGAGCAGGACATTGCCGAACAGCGCGACACGTTTTTAACCGATGATCTGGATTTTTCCCTGAACGAGCTGTTCAAGGCAACCAAAAGCGGCTTTGTTTACAACGATGCCGTCGATCATTTTCTGCAAGGCTTGACCAAAGCCGGGCACGATGCCAGAGCCATCAGTGTTTTTGGAAAACTGGGCAGTCAGCTGGGTGTTCCGCCTGTGCGCCATTCTGTCTGGTGGTTGAGCCGGGTGGATTCAGTCGCAGCATTGGCGAAGAAGCTGAAAAACCATCCATATTTTTCCCGCTTTGAGATTATCAACGCGTCTGGCTGCGAAAACACCGAGGGCGACGAAGACAGTGTAATTGCGCGTGACAAGACTGATATCGAGAAGAAAATACAGGCGGTTAATGACAAACCCAATCAACTGGGTACCATCACACTCACCTGTCGGCGGTTTTTAACCGGCGTGACCATCAAGGAATGGGACAGTATTCTGGTGTTGAATGATGTTAAATCGGCTGAATCTTATTACCAGGCAATCTTCAGAGTGCAATCAGCGTGGGTGGATAAAAAGACCCGCAACGTCATCAAGCCACGCGCCTGGGTTTTTGATTTTGCTATCTCCCGCTGTTTACGCATTACCTATGAATACGCCAGCGCGTTGGCTGACCAACTGGATCAGCAAGACAGTTATGAGCAAAATGTTCGGCTGGATCATGATAATCTCACCCAAACAGTGACCGGTTTGTGTGAAACGCTGGACATCAAGCGTTTTTACGAAGGCAGCCTGAATAGCGATGCCACCACGGCAAAAGATATTTTCGAGGTATTGAATCTGGAAGGTTCCCGAATTTCTCTGGCGAAACGTATTACCAGCGATGTGCTGGTGAATTTCGGGGCTTTGAAACTGCTGGAAGACAATCCTCATTTGTATGAAGTTTTGAAAAAGGTGAAAGGTTATCGAACCCAGGAAGTCGGCACGATTGAGGATTTTGTCAAGATTGGAATTGAAGCAGAGGAACTGAAAAACAAGAATAAGCAGGAAGCAGCGACCCTGGATGATATTGAGGAAGAAAACGAGGACTTCATCGAGAAAGAAAAGAACAAGGAAAAGCAAACAAAAAAGAAATGGTATGCCACGCAAATCAAGCGTCTGGCGATCTGCATGGCGGATTTTATCTATATGACATATGAACGGGAATACAACATCGACGATGTGATTCAGACTAAAAATCCGCACTTTTTTGAGGTGATGACGGGGATTTCACAACACGATTTTACTGAATTGTGCGACAAGGGTTTTATCAACCGTTTTGCCTTGAACCGGATTGTTCGTGAGTTTCGGGATCAGGAAACCAGTTCATTGCTGCCGGAAGATTATATTGTCAGGAATTTAACAGAAATTGCCTCATGATAGTACTCTGTCCGGCT
>JAJRVC010000714.1 GCA_024277475.1 Deltaproteobacteria bacterium | reverse complement strand
TGATATAGTCGGGGCTTTCGAAAAGAGGCGGCACCATCTGTGCGAACAGGCCCTGATCCCCTTTTACGCGGATATTGGAGTCTATCAGGGCCGTGCCGGATCTCTCGCTTGAAAAGGAGCTTACGCTGGCCCTGGCCTGGGCGTCGACAAGGTCGCCTGGCAGGTTTTTTTTCTTTTCAAACCAAAGAAACCTGTGGCCCTCGTATCTTGTGATTTCCTTATGTGTAGAAATTATTTTGCCGGAAAACTGGTCTCGTATCTCTTTCCTGTTATCTTCGGTCAGATACCTGCCGATGGGTAGAAAAAGGTAGGGTCCGTCAAGCCATCTTGAAAAGTCGTCCATGACATAAGGCTGTTGCGAGGCAAGCTTGATATTGCATTCATTTGCGGCAAAGCCCAAGCCGGAGAGGATGTCTGCGACAAGGCCGTAATCCGAGGCAACAATCGACGGAGACCAGGTCTTGCCAAGATTTGTCCTCGCGTCCCTGAACAACCGCCAGAAGTCATAATAGTCCTTGTCAATATCTTGGTAATCACAGATATCCGCCCGGGGGAGCAGGCCGTCTATGATGGTGGTCATACCGGTTTCTTCCGCGGTCAGGAAAACCCCCCCTGTCTTCAGGTTTGTTATTATATTTTTTAATACATCGGCCCACTGGAAAACCATGTGAAGCACGAAAAATGCGGTGATGACATCATATTTTCCCTCGAATTCAAACTCCTTGATGTCACAGATTTTTGTTTCGAGTATTATATTTTTTTTCAGCTTAAACCTTTCATTAAACCTTGATGTAAATTTCGCAAGCATTTCGCCGGAGGAATCGACAGCCGTGACGATCACGTAACCCCCGGTTGTTTGTTCAAGAATTTCAATCAGGGGGATCTCGAGCCTCCCGCTTCCTGCGCCCAGCAGGAGGACTTGAAGGTTTACCGGATTGCCGAGTCCGCCGGACACGGGTATAAAGACCTTTTTTTGAATCTCTTTCCGGGTGGCTTCATCAAGAAAATAGTATTTTTCGTAATCCCTTACGGCACTCGAATCGTAGCCTGATGTTTCAGCCATTCAGCACTCCCTTTTTATGAATATTTCAAGGCCGTTTTCATAATCGAGCCAAAAGTTCAGATATTGGTCGGCAGACTCAAGGTATTCGAAAAGTCCAGACAGGAGGTGGCGGAAATTCGAGGCGTTGTCGACTACCAGCACGGCATTGGGGGAAAGGTGCGGTTCCAGCAGACGGAGATATTTGAGATGGTTTTCCTTGTCGGCGTCAAAAAGGACGAAATCTAATTTTCCGGAAGAGTCCGGCCAGTTATTCAGCACCTCTGTTATATCACCGGTTATCAGGTCAATATACTGCGACATCCCGGACTGATCAAAATGTTTGCGCGCAAGCTCTATCTTAGGTTTGAATATTTCTATGGTATGAACGATCCCGTTGTTCAGTCCCGCCGCCACGCTCAGCCACAGGGTGCTGTAACCGGCAGATGTCCCGAGATCGAGGATGTTGGATGCCTGCGAGGCTATGGCAAACATGGTTATGAGTTTCATGGAACTCCGGGGTATGGGCCATAACCTTATCTCTTTTTCTCCCGGAATCCTGCCGAAAGAGTGGCCTTTAATCGGCACGTTGTTGATAATCCATTTTCTGTCAAGATCCTCTAGTTCACAGAGGGTTTTATGGAGGTTGAGGGTTATATCGAGTTTACCTGAGATAAAAGACATTAAATCCATCTAGTTGTACCTTTACTGTTTGGCAATTGTTATTTTCAGATCCCGCTCATACCTGGCCATGACCACGTCGACCTTGAGCTGGCCCGAATCCGTGAAGGCAATCGGCCCGGTAACGCCCGGCAACCTGCTTTTTTTAAGAAATTTTGCGACACTGGCGGGTGAAATACGCCCAACCCTTTCTGCCGCCCGAGCGAGGGCCGAGACGGTATCATAGGTATATGCAGCATCATAGGTGGGCACAGAGTCAAATGCTTTTTTGTACTCAGCCTTGAACTTTATGTATAAATCATTGCCCTTTTCTTCGGCAAGGAATTTCGGGGATACAAAGACGCTGTTTTTTACCAGGTCATAACCTATGTAATTTGGCAGTTCCAGATACCCTATGCCCCCGATGATCCGTACCCTGTCAATGAGCTTCTGGTTGGCAAGCTCTCTCAGTATCCCCTGGAAGTCGGAGCCGTAGCCGAGAAGCAGCGCGGTAGCCGCTCCGTTCGCCTTGAATTTAGCAATCAGCTGCCTGAAATTTTTTGTGCCCACGTCAAACTGGTCACTTGCAATAGCTATCCCTGATTTTTCAAGAGCAGGAAGGATGTATTTAGCCAGTTCCACTTCAGTGACCGCATCTCTGGATGCAAAGACAAAAATCTTTTTAATCCCCTTTGCCCTGATGTATTTGACAATGCATCGAGCCTCTGCCACGGCATTGTAACAGGTTTGAAATGCAAGAGGGGCTTTTGCCGCAAGATCCGGATAGATGGCAATGCACGCCTGAAACGCCCCTTTATCGGCGGCTACCGGCTTTACGCCTAACGAGACCCCTGTCAGAGTTGTGATAAAAAACCGGGCACCGTCAAAATCGTATGCCCGCCTGAATTCGGTAATCGCGGTTTTGGGGTCCGCCTTGCTGTCATAAAGGCTGATCTCGACTTTACTGTCCGGATGCCGGGATTTAAACAGCGCGATTGCATTTTTGCCGGGAGTGCCCAGGAATGAGAGATTGCCAGTCAGCGGCAGTATGGCGCCTATTTTCATGGTTGCCGGCGTGTTGTCCACCGCAGCCTTTTGCGTGACCGGGTAATATTTATAGGTAATCATGCCGGCTGCAGCAAATATGACCAGAATTATGACTATAAGCGCAATCTTTGTTGAATTTTTCATCTTTTCATTCCTGTAAATGGTGTTGATCAATTCGACGGCGGGTATTGTTGACCCACCGTCGCCGTAATCCGCCAGAATCTATCAGATTTGAAACTCAAGCAAGAAACATGCCGCTGGCCTTTCCCCGGTCAGGACACGACAGGGTTAAAGCCTCTCCTCAAGGTTTGATCCGCTAAGGAATCCGAAATATCGGCGAGTTGCAGTAACGATCTGTTTATCAAATTATTGGCTCGTCATCAACACAAACATTGAGATAGCCTTGACCTTTGTATTTGTTTTTTGATTGTAAAAATCCTATCAATGTGCCACAATCATCACATGAATGTGAACAATATACACATATTGATAGTAGATGATGACAGGGGATACGCTGCAAAGCTTAAGGAGTCCCTGCTTGAGACCGGCGAAATCGAGGTGGTTCACACGGAAGAGGAGTTCAAGGCGGCTTTTGCTCCTTACAAGTATGACCTTATATTGCTTGACCTGCGCCTCAGGGAAGAAAAAGAGGGACTCGACCTTCTGGAATACATCATAAAGGAGGACCCCCTCTCCGTGGTCATCATCATTTCCGGGTATGGAGATATCGCCACCGCTGTCGAGGCGTTGGAAAAAGGCGCGAAAACTTTTCTTGAAAAAACGAGGGCATTACCAGCAGAAATCCGAATAAGGGTAGAGCATGCTCTTAAGGAAAGCGCACAGGAGAGGCGTATCCGACAACTCGAGCGTTCAAGCGAGATCGACGAATTCGTGGGCGACGACCAAAAAATTCAGCAGATAAGGTCACTCATAACCGGCGTGGCCGATGAAGGGGAAACAACGGTTTTAATAAGGGGTGAAACAGGCACCGGCAAAGAGCTTGTCGCGAGGGCCATACACAGGTTGGGCAGCAGGAGCCAGGGTCCTTTTGTCACTACGGCGCTTGTGGAAAGGAATGCCGAAACCATTACATCGGAACTTTTCGGGCATGAAAAAGGAGCTTTTACCGGGGCTGTATCCCGGCATTACGGGTGCTTCGAGGAAGCTCACAAGGGGATCCTTTTTCTTGACGAAATAGGGGACCTCCCAAAAGGGTTACAGTCCAAGCTTTTAAGGGTAATAGAAGAAAAAAAATTCAGACGCATGGGGGGAACCGGGGATATCAGAGTAGATGTACAACTGGTCACCGCAACCAACCAGCCGCTTGAGGAGATGAGAGATGACGGCCGGTTCAGGGAGGATCTGTATTACAGGCTCAGCGTTTTTCCGATTCACCTGCCACCATTGAGGGAAAGACAGGACGACATAATGCTTTTGGCGACATATTTTCTAAACCGTTTAAGAAAAAAGGGAAAAACCAATATCAAGGCATTTTCCGATGATGCGGCCGGCCTGCTGACAGGCTACCGATGGCCGGGAAATATCCGGCAGCTACAATCTGTGATTTCGACCGCTACCCTGATGTGCGGACTCGAAAAAAGTACGCGAATACACAGGGGACATGTCGAGCCCCTTCTCATGCCCCGGCAGACAGGGCGTGAAACGACGGCTGAACAGAACGTGTTCAGAGCCCTTGCTGATACCGAACTTAAACTGGCAGAAAAAGCGCTTATACAATCAGGGGGCAAGAAGACCCAGGCATGGAAATTGCTTGGATATAAAAACAGGTTTGCCATGCTGAGGCGGGTGAAGCGGATCTTGTCGGATTACCCTGACTTTGCCGAGCGTTTTCCAGAATTAAAAAAGGGCTATTTTGGAAAATCCGAATAAAAAAGCAAATAAACGGAGAAGATTTGAAGCGCAAAAAACTTATGATAGTGGATGATATTCCCGAGTATGCCGACACGATGGAGATATATCTGGAAGACAGCTTCGATATCTGCAAGGCGCGGGGCCTGGATGAGGCTAAAACCGTCCTTGGCACAGACAGTATAGACCTTGCCATCATCGATATACGACTAGACGAATCAGACCCGGAGAACAAGGACGGAATAGAACTTCTGAAATGGCTTGAGCAACAGAAGATGACTCAGGGTGTTATTGTTATGAGCGCATACAGGGAATTCGACTACGCGGTCGAGGCCCTTAACGCTGGCGCGGATTATTTCATGCAAAAACCAATAAACCCAGATGAACTAAACTCGGTCATAGACCGAATTTTTTCGGATCGCCCCGAAAAAGCCCAATGACCCTCCTTTTCCAGCTAATAATCAACGGAATCGTCAATGCCGCGGTTTTCAGCCTGCTCGCTGTCGGTTTCGGGATTGTCTACCGTTCGCTAAGGTTTTTTTATATTGCATTCGGGGCGGTATATATTATCGCGCCCTTTGCCATGATTGCATCCACCAATCTCGCAGGCGCCCCTTTTATTGTCTCCATTATAACCGGCCTCCTTGGCGCGGCAGCGGCGGGCGTGATAATGGACAGGGCAGTCTACCTCCCGCTTGAAAAAAGAGGCGCCACAAGCGGGGTACTTTTTATCGCATCTCTGGGGCTGTATATCCTGATCGTAAATATTGTAGCCCTGTTTTTCGGCAACGAGATACAGATACTTTCAAAAGGGATAGAACCATCGTTCTCGTTTGGCCCGTTTATGCTGACCCGAATGCAGGCCATTCAATTTGTCGCAGGATGGTTCATCGTCTCCGCCTTCTGGTTGATTATCCGCAAAAACAGACTAATGAAGGCCATATGGGCCATGGGCGAAACCCCGGATTTGGTGACCGTCCTCGGGCTCCCCTGTAAGTTAATGAGGATACTGGTGTTTGCGCTTAGCTCCCTTTTCGCAGGGATTGCAGCAATTTTAATCGCCTTGGATGTCGGCGTTGATCCCCATGTAGGCATGCATGCTCTTTTGGCCGGGGCCGTTGCCGTTCTCGTAGGCGGAGTGGATGTTTACTGGGGATGGATAGGGGG
>JAJRVC010000713.1 GCA_024277475.1 Deltaproteobacteria bacterium | reverse complement strand
GTTATGAGGTCTATGCCATGAAAGACGGCAAGAAGCTTGAAATCTACATAAATCCGAAAAACGGTAAAATTGTCGATACCGAAGAAAAATAATCCTGCCCTTGCACCCTGTCTCTTTATGAAAGGAATTATCTTATGACGAAAGTCAAAACATGGGATATATTCATACGCATTTTTCACTGGTCAGTCGTTACGGTTATCCTTGCGGATTTTACCTTTTTTGAGGAAGGCAGGGTGCATGAACTCCTGGGTTATATTCTGCTGGGTCTTTTGGGCTTGCGCTTGATTTGGGGATTTGTCGGCAGTAAGCATGCCCGGTTTAAGGATTTTTTTCCGACACCGGCCCGAATAAAGAACCATCTGAATGAAATAGGGGGTGGTGAGAAAACGTCATATCTGGGTCATAACCCTATTGGTGCCCTGATGATTTTTAATCTGTATTTTTCCCTGTTGCTACTCTGTCTGTCGGGCTATCTATCCATAACGGATCGTTTCTGGGGCGTTGAATGGGTTGAGGAACTGCATGAGTTTTTTGCCGGATATTTGTTGGCCAGTGTCGCTTTACATGTGACGGGCGTTCTTTGGGAATCCCGGCGGTCCGGCATTAATTTGATTTCTGCAATGGTTACTGGCATAAAGAAAGTCCCATAAATTCAGGACGTATCTTGTAAACATGTCGAAACCTGCCTTTAAGTTATGGCCGAAACCCTTTCCGTTTAAATCGCATAGACTGACCACTTTATGGACCGGTATGATTTTATCAACGGTTAGCACGTTGTTTTTTGCCATGGACGTTTTTGGGGATATAGTTTTTGATCGTGAATTCCCCAATGAGAAAACCCACCATATTCTGGAATTGATCGTTGTGATCCTCTCCCTTGTGGCGTTTGTCTTTCATTTTCGGGAGTTAAAGCGGTTTTTTAAACATCACCATAAAATGGAAGACCAGGTTCGCGTGGCCTCCGGTGAATTTTCGCAGGTGATCAACGGGTTGTTTGCCGAATGGAAATTAACCCCGGCAGAGATGGATGTGGCCATCTTTCTGGTCAAGGGCTTGAGCTTTTCAGAAATAGCAGAGGCGCGCAATGCCAAGGAAGGCACTGTCAAGGCACAAAGCAACGCCATATACCGTAAAGCCGATGTTAAAGGCCGCCATGAATTGCTGGCCCTGTTTTTTGATGAATTACTGTCGGATATTTCTATAGATACAGAAAAGAACAGGCCGTGATGAAACATTCTCATCACGGCCTGCCTGATTTAATTTATGCGTCCAGCTTTATTTTCTTCAAGCCAGATTTGCGCCACAGGTAATAAACCGGGGGCAGGACAAGCAGGGTCAGAAGGACCGCACTGACCATGCCGCCGACCATGGGGGCGGCGATACGGCTCATGACTTCCGAACCGGTGCCGGTGCCGTACAGAATTGGTAGCAGTCCAACAATGATAGCCGATGCGGCCATCATCAGGGGCCGTACCCGCAGGCCCGCCCCGTGCAGAACGACTTGAAGCAGGCTGTCGTTATCGGGCAAGGTGCCTTTTTCTTTGTTGTCGGCGATCATTTCGTCGTAAGCCTGATCAAGATAAACCAGCATAATCACGCCGATTTCCACCGCAACACCGGCAAGGGCGATAAAGCCAACCCCAACTGCAACGGAGAAGTTAAACCCTTGCAGATACATCAACCAGATACTGCCCGCCATGGCCAGGGGCAATGTCCCCATAATGATGGCCACTTCGGCAAAGTTACGAAAATTGATGAACAGCAACAGGATGATGATCACCAGGGCAATGGGCACGACAACGGCCAGCTTTTCCTTGGCACGAACCATATATTCATATTGTCCGGACCAGCCGACGGAATAACCGGAGGGCAGATCGAGCTGTTCCTTGACAGCTTTTTGTGCCGCAACCACATAGGTGCCGATGTCAATGCCTTCAATATCGATATAGGTCCAGCCGTTCAGGCGAGCGTTTTCGCTTTTAATGGCTGGTGGGCCATCTTCCACAAATATATCTGCCACATCGGCGAGGGCTATACGTTGTCCAGCCGGTGTTACGATTGGCAGCAGAGATAATTTCTCCGGTGAACTCCTGTAATCTTGCGGGTATCTGAGGTTAACAGGGTAACGTTCCAACCCTTCGACGGTTTG
Organism: Deltaproteobacteria bacterium; assembly: GCA_024277475.1. The sequence continues at coordinate 375 of JAJRVC010000713.1, read as the reverse complement.
CGTAACATTCATACCGCCAATAGCTGTCGCGACGACCTGTTGAATATCGTCGATATTAAGGCCGTATCTTGCGGCTTTCTCACGGTTGATATTCACCTTGATATAGCGACCACCGGCAACACGTTCGGAATAGACTGATGTGGTACCGGGTACTTTCTCAAGTATTTCCTCAAGTCGTTTTCCGATACCCTCAATCACCTTCAGGTCTGGCCCGGCAACCTTAATACCGACCGGGGTCTTAATTCCGGTTGCCAGCATGTCAATACGGGTCTTGATCGGCATTACCCAGGCGTTGGTGATTCCGGGCATCTTAACCAGCGCATCCAGTTCTTTGATCAGCTTGTCCAGCGTCATGCCTTCGCGCCATTCCTCATG
>JAJRVC010000712.1 GCA_024277475.1 Deltaproteobacteria bacterium | reverse complement strand
TGCCAAGCGTCACCCAACCGTCGAGTTCGGTGGAGCCGATACTGCCGATGACAACGGCATCCGTGTGATCCGCATATTTCAGCGTCTCTCTGATTTCTTTGATAAAATCTTCCGGTGTTTCGATCGCCAGGCCACTGCGGCTGTAAAGGCTGAAACCACGGGGGACTTTCCCGTGACAGACTTCATGGCGCTGGTTTAAAAACCGCCACTTGGCCCGGGTGGTCAGCTGCCGCATTTCCGGCGAGTCCGTCATGGTTTTGGCAATAACGCCGCCAACTCCGCTATCGATGCATTTTTTCATATTGTCGGCATTTAATGTCGGCTCGGCCGAAGCCGCTACCAATGGATTTTTAATGCGAACGCCACAAAAATTTACTTCTAAATTCGCCATGCTGTTTTCCTTTTCTCCTGACCCGGATCCACCGGACGCGGACCATTACTAATGGGTTTATGATTGCTTTGACATGGATTCACCGCCCGCTTCGCTTGAGTCGCAGAGATCGCTGAGGGATTTTTCTTTCACTTATGCCCCTGCCTCTTTGAGCCAATCTTTACGATCGTCCAGGGCTGGAAATTGCTGCCGCGCCGCTTCCAGTTCACCCAAGTCAATTTCAGATTTGATGATGACTTCCTTATCACCGGCACCGGCTAGTAGGGTACCCCAGGGATCCGTGATCATACTGTGACCGACGAACTGGACACCCCGATTCAAGCCTACGGAATTGGCTGATATCAGGAAACACTGGTTTTCCAAAGCCCGGACCCTGTTTAACATCAGCCAGTGCTCAAGTCTCGGATAGGGCCAGGCCGAGCAAACCAGAAATATTTCGACCCCCTGCTCGACCATTCTACGGAACAGTTCGGGGAAGCGAAGATCATAACAGGTGGCGAGACCGATTTTACCCAAAGGCGTGCGGACCGTAACGATTGAATCACCGGGGGATAGGAGCTGGGTTTCTTTGGAATTGTACCCGAATAGGTGTATTTTAAGATAATTTGCCAGTACTTTTCCTTCCGGAGAAATCAAGTAGCTGGAATTGTAGTATTTGCCCTTTTTTTCCTCCACAAAGCTTCCCGTGTGCAGATAAAGACCGACCTCTTTGGCCGCTTCGCGCAGTCTTTGCAGAGTTTGGCCCGTACTGTTCTCGGCCTCGGAAACGTAACAGTCGAAGCTCATGAAACCGATATTCCAGATTTCCGGTAAAATAACAAGATCGATCCCCTCACAGCGGTGAATATTTTCAATGGCTTTGTCAATAGTGGCCGTTTTGTTTCCTTCAACGACGGACATTTGAATTGACGCGACTTTCATGATTCTCCCTCGTTCGTATCCCCTCGCAATTTAAACCGGTTACTTTGGCTGCCGGCAACCGGGTTCGCCTGAAACACCGCCTGGCCGGAACAGTGAATTGACTGAACGTTCATTTTTTTTAGTTAACCCGTCATATGAAAATAGCAAAGTTTCTTCTACGATCAGACTAGACGCTCGCGGCCAGAGGCGACGCTCATATGAAACTATCCAAGGACCTAACTCAATCCATCGTAAGGTAGTCCAGCGGTCTTATATCATAGGAAATTTCCAGGTGACGGTTCAGTTTTTCGTCAATCAGTTTGGCCGAAAATTTTTGGCCGAAAATAAATTCCCCGGTCAGCATTCCCATGGTTCCTGAAAAGATGATCAGATTTTCCAACGGGCCTGAAATTTTACTTTTTACAAACGACATCAATTCCGCCGGATTCAAAAGCAACCCCAGTCGGCCTTCCTGGTAAAGGCTGCCTTTACCGTCTTTTACGACCTTGGCGCTCATCAGGAGATCATCCCAATGACTTTCAACTTCCTCCAGGGGCCAAACCGTCCGGCTCATCAAATTGGGACAAATTTGTTTCGCTCTCGGTATGTCGGTTTCTTCTAAATGGCGGTCTGTGTGGTCGCTGCCCAACCCGACATAGACTTCGTCTTCAGCGACGATACACAAAACATATTCAACTTCCCCGGAGGTCTCGTTTCCATATACTTCAATCGCTGGATCAATTTTCAAAACATTGCAAACCATCGGGTATAAAACCGGTATCGATTTCGGTCCGGGAATGCCCTTTGCGGCCAATTCTTCTAAGTGCCGGCGAACTTCTTTTTGGTTTTTGCCTACATAACCGGCGTTGACCATACGCTTGTAACGAAACGCCAACTCCCGGCGCTCCTGTTTATTTTCCAGCACAAGATCTAGCTTCAAGCTTCTTCTCCTTTATATCCGTTCACAGGTTTAGAGTTCACCGTTCAGGGTTGATAAAATCACAAAAAGTCATTTTAGCTCATTGATAACTGCCTTCGTGGTCTGACTGCTAAAGTTGCCTTGGCGCAACATAGACAAATCATTTCAATTCATCTAAAAGGACAGAACGAAGAGATTCCTTCATTCGTCACTCGTCGTTCGTCCTTCTCCTTATTACTTATGGTATCTGATTTCAAAGGTGACACAGCCGTAAGGGATTTTATACGGGCCGTGGGTCATTCCTGGTGGGCGACAGGCATAAAAACCAGGCAGGTAGGTTTCCTCTTTGGCCCTATCGTATAGGCTGCCCTCTACGATCAAAACTTCCTCCCAGAAGTCGTGGACCAGGGTCTCCGAGGTTTCGATGCCCGGCGGAAACTTCAGCATGCGGGTGTAGTCGCCGGTGTCCGCATCGTAGCTGAGAATTTTTTCCTTTATTCCCAGGGTGTCTCCTTCCACCGGACGCCATTCGTACTCTGTGTCATAATCTTTAAATTCAATCTCGGGCTTCGGCATGGTTAAATTCCTCCTTTTTTTTCAATTCAGCGAGTATCTTTTCAGGCGAGACAGGCAACTCTTTAATCCTGATTCCGATGGCGTTGTAAATGGCATTGGTGATGGCTGACATAGTTGGATTCAGTGCCGGTTCTCCGATGCCTTTTGCGCCGTAAGGTCCGTTGGGTTCGATGGGTTCCACCAGAATCGGTTTTATTTCGGGGACATCCAAGGCGCTCGGTACAATATAATCAACAAAATCAGGATTGCTTATCTTGCCGTTTTCATAGGCCATGTTCTCCATCAACGACCAGCCGAGGCCCTGGGTCACACCGCCCCGGATCTGTCCTTCGGTGGCCAGCGGATTAATAGCCCGGCCGACATCATGGGCACCCACAAAATTGATAACGGTTACCTGGCCGGTGTCGGGGTCGACTTCCACCTCCGCAATCTGGCAGGCAAAAGGATAGGCCGGTGAAATATTGCCGTACTTGGTTTCGGGGTCCGGCAGGACAGTCGGCGGTTCATAAAATCCGGTGCCCATAACCGGCGCCCCGTGTCGGGAGAAGGTGGCCTGGGCGGCAACCTCGTTAAACGGCAAATACTTTTCCGGCGACCCCTTCGCGTAAAATTTACCTATACGGCATTCAATATCTGCAGGGTTGGCTTCCAGCATTTCGGCAGCTACCACGGCCAGCTGATTGAAGGCATCCGCGGCCGCTGCGAGCACGCCGTTGCCGCCCATCAGTGTTCCCCGGGTGGCGAAACTTCCGAGTCCGAAAGGAGATATGTCGGTATCGACATCGGCCACGTGAATCATCTCCAGGGGAACCCCGAGGCGTTCCGCTGCGATTTGGGCAAAGGCTGTTTTTTGTCCCTGTCCCATATCCGACTCCCCGTGGTATACCACTACCCGGCCATCTCTTCCAATTCGGATAATTCCGGCCCCGCCGTCAAACTCCCTGGCGAAGGGACGGTTGCCGGACACATGGTTGCAGCAAGACAGTCCGATGCCCTGGAAAGGTTTTTTTTGCCGACGTTTCGTTTTCCATTCAGCCTTCTCGGCAGCCGCGACAATACACTCCTGCAACCCCGAGCTGGTTATCTTCCAACCGTGAACGCTGGTCTCATTGGGCCCGATGCCGTTTTTCAGGCGCAAGTCGACCGGGTCCATATTTAACTGTTCGGCAACCATGTCCAAAGCCGATTCCAGCACAAAGGTCATCTGGGAATTGCCGAAACCGCGGAAGCAGGCGGTGGGCACCGTATTCGTATAGACGGTATACCCTTTAGACCGCACATGCTGAAAGCGATACAACGAATCGACACGGTAGCAGGCCGTGGCCACAATAACCTGGGAATACACGACCCTGGCGCCGGCGGCGCCGACCACCTGCACCTCTTTGCCCGTTAAAAGGCCCTCTTTGGTTGCACCCAGTTTGATGTCGATGACCATCGGTACGCGCGGGTTGCCGGCAATAAAATCATCATGGCGGGTATTGATCAGCCTCACCGGCCGGCCGGCCTTGCGGGCCAGAACAGCAGCAACAAGATGGATATTGTTTTCCATCTTGGCGCCGAAAGCGCCACCGTAGTCGGGCACAATGACCCGGATATTATCCGCTGACATGCCCAAAGCCTTAGCGTAGGTCATCCGCATCATGTTTGGAATCTGGGTTCCTGTCCACAGGGTCAGCCGGCCGGATTTGTCTATTTCAGCCAGAGTGCCCATGGGTTCCAGATAGGCCTGGTATACCTGGTTGGTGTAGTAGCGCTCCTCATAGATGATGTCGGAATCCTTAAATGCCTGATCCACGTCTCCAGCTTCGACTTTGAATTCAGCGGCGATATTTCCGGGTTTGTCAACGTGGACTAAAGGTGCATGCGCCTGCATGGCTTCCAGGGGGTCCACGACAAAAGGCAGCTCTTCATAGGCGACATCAATCAGATCCAGGGCTTCCTCGGCCGTATCCTCATCAACAGCAGCAACGGCGGCAACTTCATCTCCATAAAAGCGAACCTTATCAGCGGCGAAAATTGTCCAGTCTTCAGTCCGTGGTCCATACTTGATCCCCGGTGTATCGGCATAAGTGACAACCGTTTTGACGCCTGAAAGAGCTTCAGCCCTTGAAGTATCGATGTTTTTTATCTTCGCATGCGGGTATGGGCTGCGCAGTACCCGGCCATACAACATTCGTGGCAGGACCAGATCCGTGACAAATTTAGTTTTGCCCATGGCCTTCTCCAGGGCATCGATCTGGGGATAGGATTTCCCGACAATGTCTAATTTACTCATTTGATTTCACCCTTTTCTCTGTCTGGATATCTGAATTTGATTGGGTGCAGGATTGAATGGCCGAGACGATCTGGTTGTAACCGGTGCAGCGACACAAATTGCCGGCAATTGCCAGTTTAATTTCGGCTTCAGCCGGGTCCGGGTTGCTGTCGAGCAGTGCCTTGGCGGCATTGATCATACCCGGAGTGCAGAAACCGCACTGAATGGCTCCTTTTTCGGCGAAAGCGGTTTGAAGCGGATGTGGTTTTTCCCCGGCGAGGCCTTCAATGGTGGTGATTTTTTCTCCATCTGCGTGGGGCGCTAAAATCAAACAGGAATGAACCGGCCGGCCGTTTAACAACACCGTACAGGCTCCGCATTTGCCCAAGCCGCATCCCTTTTTGGTGCCGGTGAGACCCAAATCGTCCCGCAGAACATCCAGCAGAACCCGATTGGGTTTCACTTCCAGATGATATTCTTCACCGTTGACACTGATGTTGATAGGAACAAGCATATTTAATTTCCTCCGCCGTTTTTAAGTGTATCCAGAACCTGTTGCGCACATCGATGGATGAAGACATTGATGATGGTACGACGGTACGATGCCGTGGCCCGCACATCATCGATGGGGTTGGCGGCTTTTACAGCCATTCGGGCGCAATCCGATATCTTTGTGATGGCCTCATCCAATGTCACTCCGACCAAAATTGCTTCGGCCTCCGGCGCCCTGACAGGCGTCGGCGCTACGCCGCCGAGAGCGATGGCAACCCTGGACAATATTTTCCCGTCTGATCCGGTCTCCGCCTGAAAAGCCACACCGGCCAGTGACACATCCACCGCTTTCCTTCTGCGAAGTTTCAGGTAACAGCCTGCCGAGGGTTGTTTGGGAAGTTTAATCACAATTTCTTTTAAAATTTGATCGGGTTCTAAAGTGGTTGCACCGGGTCCGGCAAAAAACGATTCAAGGGCAATTTTCTTTTCAGCCTTTTTGGATGCCAGGATGAGCTGGGCATTCAGCGCCAGCAAAGGAGGAGCCGAATCGGCTGCAGGCGAAGCATTGCAGAGGTTGCCGCCGATCGTGCCGACATTGCGAATCTGCCAGGAACCGATAAGACCGACGGCTTGGCATAAGATGGGGAGATGGTGTTTCAGAGAAGGATTTGCAGCCAAATCGGCGTGTTTTGTTAAAGCGCCGATCCGAATCCCGGACTCATCCTGTTGAACGAAATCCAGCTCATCGAGGTTGTGGAGACTGATGACCCGGCGAGGCAGGATATTTTTCTTTTTCATATTTAGCACCAGGTCGGTACCTCCGGCAATGACCTTGACGTCCGCTCCGTGAAGATCGAGTTCATTGAGAGCCTCATCCAGACCGGGGGCGGCCCAGTAGTCAAAAGAACGGATACGCATTGTTCTCTCCTTTGCCCTTATCGGGTTTTTTATGACAACATGTTGTAATAAAATGAAGGTGTCGGG
>JAJRVC010000711.1 GCA_024277475.1 Deltaproteobacteria bacterium | reverse complement strand
AAAGTCCGGTGATGCAAGAAAAGTACTGGTTATCGGGGCGGAGACATTATCGAGGGTGTCGGATCCGCATGATGTTGACGGCATGATCTATTCCGACGGGGCCGGCGCCACACTGGTGGAAGCAACCGATAAGGATTGCGGCATTCTGTCACATGTTACAAGATCGGATACCTATGATAAAGCCTTTCTTTTAGGGGTCGGCAAATCCTATAATCCCAATCATAATGGCGATGAATTATACCTTAAAATGCAGGGCCATGAGATATATAAATACTCCGTCCGAACTGTTCCCGAAGTAGTAAAACAAAGCCTTGACAAGGCTGAATTGAGCTTGACCGATGTCAATAAAGTTCTGATACACCAGGCAAATCAGAAGATGGATGAAGCGATTTTAGCGAGATTGTTTAAGTTGTACCAAATAGATAATATCCCCGAGCACATAATGCCGATGACAATTTCCTGGCTGGGCAACAGTTCGGTGGCAACGTTGCCGACACTGCTTGACCTTTTGCAGCGCGGAAAGCTCGACAACCACGAGTTGCGCACTGGAGATATCATTGTATTTGCTTCGGTTGGAGCCGGTATGAACATCAACTCCATGGTTTATAGGATGCATTAACTCTGATAATAATCCTGCAGGCATTTATAGTGGACCGGCTGGGTGTTATGAGCCTTAAGGCCCCGAACGACGGCCTCGGCAGCCGAAAGGGTGGTTATAAAAGGCACCCGGTTGATAATCGCGGTCCAGCCGATGGAGTATTCGTCCGTACGTGAGCGCTGACCCAGGGGCGTGTTGATGATGAGAGCGATTTGCCCGTTTTTAATATCATCCACCACATTGGGCCGGCCCTCTCTGATTTTCAATACGGTCTTGACCGCAATTCCCCGATTTGAAAGATATTCCGCCGTACCCTGGGTGGCCACGAGTTTGTAGCCGAATTTTCTCAATCCCTCAGCAATTGGAAGAGCCCGGGCTTTATCGTTGTCGTTAACGCTTAAGAACACAGTTCCTGATTTAGGAATGGTGATCCCGGCGGCCTGAAACGCTTTGAACACGGCCTCGCCGAATTTGGGGGCGATGCCCATGACTTCACCGGTGGATCGCATCTCCGGGCGCAGGAAAATATCCGTTTGCCCAAAACGATCAAATGGAAAGACGGATTCTTTAACCGCCACGTAGGGTAGCTGATCCTTGAATTTGTAATCGAGTTGATCGAGTTTTTTGCCGGCCATCACTTCAACGGCCATTTTGGCAATGGGAACCCCGGTGGTTTTGCTGACAAACGGCACGGTTCGCGAGGCCCGGGGGTTGACTTCGATCACATAAAGGGTGTCAAACATGACGGCAAACTGAATATTGATAATACCTTTTACGTTGAGCGCAGCGGCCAGCATCCGGGTGTATTCCCTGATATCTTCGTGCTGATCGCGGCTTAACAAAAAAGGCGGCAATACTGCCATGCTGTCGCCCGAATGAACCCCGGCTTCTTCGATATGCTGCATGATCCCGCAGATTTCCGTCTGCCGTCCATCTGAAATAGCGTCCACATCAAATTCGTAGGCATCTTCCAAAAAGCGGTCCAGCAGCACGGGATGCTCTTCGGAGGCCGTGACTGCATGCTGCATGTAGTGTTTCAAGGACTCGATGTCGTAGACGATTTCCATGGCCCGGCCTCCCAGAACATAAGAGGGCCTTACGACCAGTGGGAACCCGATGCGCTTGCCGACCTCCATGGCCCCGGCAATAGAGGTGGCGGTACCGTACTGGGGATGGGGTATGTCCAATGAATCCAGCAAGGCCCCGAAGCGATCCCGATCTTCAGCCAGGTCGATGGAATCCGGCGAAGTCCCCCAGATCGGCACACCGGCTTTTTCCAGGGGCAGGGCCAGTTTGAGCGGGGTTTGACCTCCGAATTGAATAATGACACCATCAGGTTTTTCGAGTTCCGCAACACTTAAGACATCTTCGTAAGTCAGGGGCTCGAAATATAGTTTGTCCGCCACATCGTAGTCGGTGCTGACCGTTTCGGGATTGCAGTTGATCATAATTGCTTCAATCCCCAGGGATTTTAAGGCCAGAATACCGTGAACGCAGCAGTAGTCAAATTCGATTCCCTGGCCGATTCTGTTGGGGCCGCCGCCAAGTATGATCACTTTCTTTTTTTCCGACGGGATGGATTCGTTCTCCCGATCATAGGTAGAGTAATAATAGGGCGTAAAGGATTCAAACTCAGCCGCACAGGTATCAACGATTTTGTACGAAGGCCGCACATTGTTTGCTTTTCTGAAGCTTCTGATTTCTCCTTCGCTTTTTCCGGTCAGCAGCGCAAGGTGCTTATCGGAAAACCCCAATCGTTTTGCACGGGATAGAGTCCGGGGGGAGAGGGTGTTTCGTTTTTTATACTCGGCAACGATGTCGGCTTCAAATTCAGTCAGTTGGTGCAGATTCTCAAGAAACCACAGATCGATCCCCGAAATTTTCGATATTTCTTCCCGGGAAATTCCGTTTTTCAAGGCCTGCCATATTTTTAAAATCCGGTCGGGGGTTCCGGATCGAAGATCGTCCAGCAACACCTCCCGCGTCATCTGTTCATAACAGTCGGTATCATTGGCGTGAAATCCCGACCAGCCGTTTTCCAGCGAACGCAGTGTTTTGTTCAGCGCTTCTTTAAATGTCCTGCCGATACCCATGGCTTCCCCGATGGATTTCATCTGAGAGGTTAAGCGCGGGTCTTCATCCGGAAATTTTTCAAAATCCCAGCGGGGAATTTTAACAACGACATAATCAATGGCCGGTTCGAAACTGGCCGGCGTCTTACGGGTGATATCGTTTGGGATTTCGTGGAGACGATACCCGACCGCCAGTTTGGCGGCGATCTTGGCAATGGGAAAGCCGGTGGCTTTGGAGGCCAGGGCGGAGCTGCGGGAGACCCGCGGGTTCATTTCGACGACGATCATTTCTCCGGTTGCCGGATTGAGCGCAAATTGGATGTTGGCCCCGCCTGTTTCAACGCCAATCCTGGCGACGATTAACTTGGCGGCATCCCGCATATTCTGGTATTCCACATCGGTCAGTGTTTGAGCGGGTGCGACGGTGATACTGTCTCCGGTGTGGATTCCCATGGGATCAAAATTTTCTATCGAGCAGACGATTACAAAGTTATCGGCCCCGTCCCGCATGACTTCAAGCTCATATTCCTTCCAGCCGAGCACCGACTGTTCCATCAAAATCTCGCTGACGGGACTGGCACTCAACCCCCACTGTGCGGCCTGGTCAAATTCTTCCTTATTGTAAACGACACTGCCGCCGATGCCGCCAAGGGTAAAGGCAGGTCTGATAATAAGCGGAAAACCGATATGACGGCGCAGGGCGCGGGCTTCTTCAAGGGTGTGGACACAGCCGCGCGGAGGCACATTTAATCCGATTTCGCGCATGGCGTTACGGAAAAGTTCGCGGTCTTCGGCAAGTTTGATGGTTTCCAGCTTGGCTCCGATCAGCTCTACGCCGTATTCTTCCAGGGTACCGTTTTCAGCCAACTCGACCGCCAGATTCAGGCTGGTCTGTCCGCCCAGGGTAGGCAGCAGGGCATCCGGACGTTCCTGTTCGATAATCCGGGTAACTGCCTCGGCATGCAGCGGTTCAATATAGGTTCTGTCTGAAAACTCGGGGTCCGTCATAATCGTTGCCGGATTACTGTTAATCAAAATAACAATGAATCCCTCTTCTCTCAACGCTTTACACGCCTGGGTTCCCGAATAATCGAACTCGCAGGCCTGGCCGATGACAATCGGCCCGGAACCGATGACAAGAATCCGTTTGATGTCTTTTCGTTTAGGCATTGAACTGTTTCATTTCCTTGATAAAGTTTTCAAAAAGGTAGCGGCTGTCCCGGGGACCGGGCGCAGATTCGGGATGATACTGAACCGAAAATGCCGACAGCGTTTTGTGCCTGAAGCCCTCAAGGGTGCCGTCATTTAAATTTATATGGGTAATCTCGACATCGTCTCCGGGCAGACTGTCCGCCTTGACGATAAATCCGTGATTCTGCGAAGTGATCTCAACGGCTGCCGTGGGCAGGCATTTGACCGGGTGATTGGCACCGTGATGGCCAAATTTTAACTTGTTTGTTTTAGCGCCCAGGGCCAGGCCTAAAATTTGATGCCCCAGACAGATGCCGAATATGGGTTTTTTGCCCAGGAGAAAGCGTACGGTGTTGACGGCATACTCCACCGGCTCGGGGTCGCCGGGGCCGTTGGACAGAAAAATACCGTCCGGATTCCATTCAAGCACCTCATCAGCCGGGGTGTGGGCGGGAAATACCCGCAGCTGACAACCGTGCTGGTAAAGGGCCCTCAAGATCGAAAATTTCACTCCGAAATCGTAGACAGCCACTTTGAAGCCGAGGCGGCGTTCACGTTTGCTTTCCCTGTCGATGGGCCAATCATAATTTTCAGCGGTGGTGACTTCTGCCGCAAGGTCCCTTCCAACGAGCTGTTTACCGCTTTTAAGCCGTTCCAACAGCACTTCAAACGGCTCATCGGAGGTTGTAATCATTCCCATCTGGGCCCCATGGTCACGCAGGTGACGGGTCAACTGCCGGGTGTCGATGTCGCTGATGCCCACCACGTCGTGATATTTCAAATATTCATCCAGCGATTTGGTAGCTTGCCAGTGACTGACCACCGGGCTGTATTCGCGAATGATGAATCCGGCCGCGTATATGCGCCTGGATTCAAAATCACTGGGGTTGACGCCATAGTTGCCGATTTGCGGATAGGTCATGGTTACCAGTTGAAAATGGTACGATGGATCCGTTAAAATTTCCTGGTAGCCCATCATGGCGGTGTTAAATACCACCTCACCGATGCTGGTGCCCATAGCACCCAGGGAAAGCCCTTCAAATTGGGTTGCGTCTGATAAAATCAGTCGTACTCGCATAACTAGTCTCTCTTAAACTTGCTGTAGTCGGGGCTGCGATAGCGACTTTCACCACCGCCGTCGATGGCCAGGAGGGATTCGACTTTTAAGGGCAATCCGAACAGCTGAATGAATCCCTGGGCATCCTGCTGATTATATACATCCTCTTCTCCGAAAGAGGCATAGTCCTCGCGGTACAGGCTGAAAGGACTTTTGCGCCCGGCGACAATGGTATTGCCTTTGTACAGCTTCAGACGTACGGTGCCGGTGACCTTTTGCTGGGTCACTTTTACAAAAGCATCCAGGGCTTCCCGTAGTTGCATGAACCACATGCCGTTATAAACCAGCTCTGCATATTTGACCGCAACGAAATCTTTATAATGCATGGTGTGTTTATCAAGGCACATACTCTCCAGTGCTTGATGGGCACGAAAAATAACCGTGCCGGCGGGGGTTTCATAGACCCCCCGGCTTTTCATCCCCACCAGTCGATTTTCGACGATATCGACACGGCCGATTCCATGAGTGCCTGCTGTCTTGTTTAAGCGCGTAAATAAGTCCACCGCGGACAGCGTCTCACCGTTCAGGCTTATGGGATTGCCTTTTTCAAAGCCGATTTCAATATATTCGGGTTTATCCGGTGCATCTTCGGGACTGACCGACAGCTGGAACATGGAAGACTCCGGTTCGTTCCAGGGATTTTCAAGCAATCCTCCTTCGTGGGAAAGGTGCATGATGTTGCGATCGCGGCTGTAAATATCCTTTTCGGTTTGTGCCAGGGGGATGTTGTATTGATTGGCATATTTGATGGCGTCCTCCCGGCTGCGGATTTCCCACTCGCGCCAGGGTGCAATAACCCGGAGCTTGGGATTGAGCGCCATCACGGTAAGCTCAAAACGGACCTGATCGTTGCCCTTACCGGTACAACCATGGGCGACGGCATCCGCCCCTTCGGCTTCTGCGATTTCAACCATTTTTTTGGCCATCAAAGGGCGGGCAATGGATGTGCCCAGGAGATAATCGCGTTCGTATACAGCCCCTGCCTGCATCGTCGGGAATACGAAGTCCTTTAGAAATTCCTCCCGTAAATCGCTTATAATCAGCTTGGCGGCGCCGGAGGCAATGGCCTTTTCCTCAAGACCTTTCAATTCTTCCTGCTGGCCGACATCGGCTGTGAAACAGATGACCTCACAATTATTGTAATTGTTTTTAAGCCACGGGACGATCACGGAGGTGTCCAACCCGCCGCTGTAAGCAAGTACTACCTTTTGCACCTTATCTTTTCCCATTTTTTTGCTCCTTTTACCCAAAGAAAAACCCCGGCGTTTGCCGGGGTTTTTATGCCTTCCATTCAAGTATCAAAAATATCATATCCAACATAAAAAAACCCCGTGGTATCGTCGCCGGTAACGGCGACGAGGACGGATACGAGTGTTTGTAAATAGTATGGGTATCATGATTTCATTCTTTCTTAAGCTGAGTCTTTCTTAAGCTGAGTTTTTCTTAAGCTGATCGGGCAATATGCCAAAGAAAACAGCGGCTGTCAAGTCCGAAAATAGATTCTTGGTTGAAATCCGTTCAAATCCAAATTTTTTTCAAGGCCGACAATCATCTTGTCACTGAAGATTATTGATGATAAAAATAACATAGTGCCGGACAAGCTGGTTGTAACGAAGCGTAAATCCCGTTTTATCAGAAAAAAACATTTTTATAATAAAGGAGGGCGGCGGTGAACGTGAAGTATGATATAGATGAAAAATTCCAAGGAGTTTTGTTTGATATCGACGGGGTGCTTGAATTCCAGGGGAAGGTCTATCCCGGGGCCGTTGAATTGCTGGGAGTCCTTAGGAAAAAAGGGATCAATATCCGGATCCTGACCAACAGCACATTAAAAAGCAGGAAGATTTGCGCTGCAAAACTGAATCATCTGGGATTTCAAGTACTGGAAGAGGAAGTCATCACAGCTTCCTGGGCAACAGCACGCTACCTGGAAGAACTGAAACCGAAATCATGCTGGGTGCTGCTGAAAGGCAAGGGCCTTGAGGAGTTCAGAAATGTCAACCTGGACAAAGAAAACCCGGAAACTATTGTTCTGGGGGATTACCGTGAAGGATTTAACTTTGAAAATATCAACAGGGTACTGAAGTTTTTGCTTGAAGGTACCCGATTTATTGTGATGATCCCTGAAAAGGTTGACCACAGTCTGGGTGGAGTTGAACTTACCGTAGGGGCCTACGGCCAAATGCTGGAAGATGCTGCCGGAATTAAAGCCACCTACATCGGCAAACCCGGTACCTACATGTTTGATGTGGCCCTTGAAGGTATGAATGTTGATCGTGCCAAGGTGTTGATGATCGGTGACCGGGTGGGCACGGATATTTTAGGAGCATCGAGAGCAGGGATAAAATCGGTACTGGTAAAGACTGGTGAGTTCAAAGAAAGCGATTTGACCGGCGCCGTGCAACCGGATTATATTGTGGAATCCGTGGCTGAGATTGGTGTTCTTTTTTGACTTTTAGCGAGGCTGTCATATTTTAGCTTTACAAGATGGAAATAAGCATTTTATAGCCTTTGAACCCTGAACGTTGAACCCCTAACCTGAACCTGTGAACGGTTACCTTACTTTTTTTGCTTCACACGCCGATCCATCGAGACAGTAGTATGAACGATATGGATAAAACCAGAGAAGAACTCCTCGCGGAAATAGCTGAATTGAGCCGTCAAATTGAGAGTTTGAAAAAAGCCGAAGCCGATCGCCGCAAAACCGTGAAGGAGGCTTTGCGTGCCAGCGAGGCAAAGTACAGGCAGCTTGTCGACATCGCTCCGGCTGGAATTTATGAGGTTGATTTGACAACCGGTAAATTGATCAGTGTGAATGATCTCATGTGTGAGTACCTCGGCTACACCAGGGAAGAATTCTATAATTTGACCATGTGGGATTTGCTCAAGGACGAAAGCAGGGAGAAGGTTCTTGAGCGAACCGATAAAATGTTGAAAGGTGAAGCGATTCCCGAGATTGCCGAGTATAAAATCACTGCAAAAAATGGTCGTGAACTGTGTTTTATGGTCAATACAAAAATCGAATATGAAGATGGCCAGCCGGTCAAAACTACTACCATCGCCCATGACATCACCGAAAAAAAGAAGCTGGAACAGGAGCTTCTCAAGGCCCAGAAGCTTGAATCTTTAGGTGTTCTGGCCGGAGGGATCGCCCATGACTTTAACAATTTTCTCTCCGGGATCATGGGAAATATTTCCCTGGCAAAGATTGAGGCCGATCAAGGGGAAGATGTTGTTGAAGCACTGGATGAGGCCCTGCGTGTCACATCAAGAGCCAGTGCACTGACCCGGCAGCTGCTGGTCTTTTCAAAGGGGGGCGCACCGGTTAAAAAAACTGCCTCCATATCCGAGGTGTTGAAGGATTCTGCTCTTTTTGCCCTAAGGGGATCAAGGGTTAAATGCGAATTCAGTATTGCCCGGGAGCTCTGGCCGGTGAGAGTAGACCTTGGGCAGTTTAGCCAAGTGATTCACAATCTTGTCCTCAACGCGGTTCAGGCCATGCCCGAAGGGGGGAACATCCATTTGCATGCGTGTAACGCCAGCCCGGAGGCGCTATCCGGTTTGCCCCTGGAAGCAGGAAGATATGTCGAAATTACCCTGCAAGACGAAGGTCTTGGTATCCCGCAGGAACATTTGGCCAAAATTTTTGACCCGTATTTCACCACCAAGCATAAGGGAAGTGGTCTCGGTTTAACGATGACATACACCACCATTAATGCCCATGACGGTCATATCGCGGTGGACTCTGAAATGGGTAAGGGGACGACGTTTCGTATTTACATGCCGGCAAGCTGGGAAGAACTGGTCGAATGCGAAGATCGGGCAGTCCGACTCAAGAAGGGTAAAGGAAAAATTCTCGTGATGGATGACGAGGAATCCATTAGAAAGGTCACCGAAAAAATATTGATGGAATTGGGATATGAAGTTCGCTGTGCTTCCGACGGTGCTGAAACCATTGCGCTTTACCGGGACGCCGCTCAATCCGGCCGGCCCTTTGATGCAGTCATCATGGACCTGACCATCCCGGGTGGAATGGGTGGGAAGGAGACTATCCGACAGCTGTTAAGTGTTGATCCGCAGGTAACCGCCATTGTATCCAGCGGATATTCCAACGATCCGATTATGTCTGAATTTGAGAAGTCCGGATTTCGCGGGGTTGCCACCAAACCATATAGCATTGAAAAACTCAGCTGGATTCTACACGACGTTTTGGAGAATGCAAAAGAGCGCGCTTGAGAATCCTGCGGCGGTGAGGCTATTTTTTGTTGCTTTCAGCCGTTTTGATACTCGTAACGAAAGTCTTAATCAATTCTTCTGTTTCCTGCAAAATTACATTGAGTAGCTCAGGTTTACTAATCAGTGGTACACACTGAATAGGTTCTAACCATCTCTGGGTCTTTCGAAGTTCCTTTAGTTTTTTAAATGCCGGCCCCCTCTTTTTCCGGTTGTCAGCCGTTGGATCACTTGGTCGAGCCTTTTGAAGCCTTCGACGGTCTTTGGATGATGGTAGGGAAAATGAAAGAAATGCACCCTGAATTTTCCGGGATCAAATTTTCGAATCGTTTTGATGCCATTCGTTTTTAAATCCGACTCCAGTAGTTGTTCAATTCGATGGGCGATGTCAGGGCGCGAGTTCCCAATGGTTTCAATGACTGACATCAAGTCATCGGCGCTGCCGAAAGATCCCAAGACCTGGCGTTGAATGAAATACATTCCCATACCGTGGACGCTGCTTTCATCTGCAAGCATGTTCGGATTTACGGTTGCATTTGTGGTATTCAGTGGGAAAAAGCGTCCCAAACTCGAGATAAAGGAGCCGTAAGTGTC
The DNA here is from genome assembly GCA_024277475.1 of Deltaproteobacteria bacterium. The sequence continues at coordinate 3,196 of JAJRVC010000711.1, read as the reverse complement.
GCCACATATATAGGAGTCGGCAGCGGGCAGCAATCCATTTTGCAGAGCGAAATTTTTTGCGACGATAAATGCGGCAGCCATTGCCATGGTGTTTATCAGATCATGGCCTTGACAACTATCGTGATTGCCATTGGATGTCGCTTTAGCCAACCTCCCTACTTCCAGAGCGGGTACATCGGGCAGTTGATCAAAAGAAGGCTCCATCCTAAGATAGGACAAACTCGGTATGTCCTGTTTTCTGTTGAAAGGAAATAATGTCATTGTTCCTATTAGTTGGCCGGATCGCATCACCAGAACGACGATATCTTCCGGGTTCCTGCATGAAATAAAATCCAATGCCTTTTGTTGTTGGAGATCAATGCCGCTGTCAGAATACAAATGCTTTGATCGTTCGCGCAAAGAGCGAAAACCCGGCAAACAATCGCTCGACAGTAGAAGTAATGCGGCTTCAAACAGAGGGACCCTAAAGAGCTTTTTTCTGTACTCCTCCTGAATTAACTGATCGACATTGTATTGCAGATGATGCGGCAAGTTTTTGTAGACAGCGACTGTAGCCACGGTGTTACCTGCTTGGTATACCTGCTCAGCCCAGCTGAATTCCTTTGAGGTATGAACGAATGGAAAATCGGCGAAATGCTCTTTTTGATTTATGCTTGAAATATCCGGGTTTTCACCGAAGTAATCCCATGGTTTCGACTGGTGTTGAGCGATTCCACTTTGTGCTGCGAACATATTCTGATCCTCCCCGGACTTTTTAATAATCAAGTTTGTTTCTCGGAATAGTATAGTAGCATCAGCAACAATTATGCCATTGTGCTCCTGCAAGCAGGTACTTCGGCCGGAGCTTCATTATTCGGGCCTTTCGTTCGCTTCATCCTTCTTGTTTTAAGTATTAAACCGAAGGATTGTCACCGAATTGACGACCCCATCAGGGGCCCGGTCGTTTTTCGTCAAAAATTTGACCTGCGGAGCCGATAGATGATGCGAGGTGAGAAATAGCGGATTGGTATTCTGAGATACGCTGATGTAATTGCGGGAATGGGGCTGGGAGGCAATGGAATTCGGAATGCGGAAGGTTAAAGCTGAGAAACAGTGGGAGTCGGAATTCGGAAGGCGGAAAATTAAAGCAAAGAGTATTGCGTAGCGAAACCTAAGCCGAAAGTATTTAGGGGGTCAGAGCCTGATCATAGTACCGGTTTCAGGTTTGCCTTTGATTATTTTATGAAGCGTTTGTGGTCCCTGCCACTGAACAATATGAACCCGGGGTACATTTTGATGCAGGGCTTCAAAGGAAGATTCCATTTTTGCCACCATGCCGCCCTTGATGGTGCCGTTTGCTATCAATGCCTGCGCTTTTGGAACGGATAGGGAGGGTCGGATTTCATCATCGACCAGAACACCGGGAACGTCAGTGATAAAAACAAGGTCGGTGCATCGGATAGCCGCGGCGAGTGCCGCCGCGGCGCTGTCGGCATTGACATTGTAACTTTCGCCTTTTTCATTGGCGGATATGGGAGAGACCACCGGTACCTGACCTGCTTTCAGCCTTTCCAGAATGACACCGGCGTTAACCTGTTTGATTTTGCCGACATAGCCTAAATTCCGTCCCTGGCGGGTCAAAGGCTCTACGAGAAAGAGCTGATGGGTTTTTCCGGACATGGGACTGCAGGACACCCCGTTTTTTTCTAACCACGAAGCGATGCGCCGGTTAATTGTTCTTGAAAGAACCGCTTCGACAATTTTGATGTCGTCGGCCCGGGTCACCCGGATGCCATCTATGAATTGGGTCTTGCGGTCGGCTTTCTCGAGAGCTTGAGATATTTCACGCCCTCCGCCGTGGACGATCACAATTTCAACTTTTCCGGTGGATTTGATTGCCAGCGCCAGCTCTTTGAAACCGTGTTCTCCCTCAAAGGCCCGACCGCCGATTTTAATGAGAATTCGTAAATTCATCAGAAGCACCCTTAAAATTTTTAATCATTCACGTTGAGTTTCATGATCAACGCTTACCCTACCGTTGCAAAAGCCGGAGGGCTTCAGAGCCAAGGCGTCAAGGGTAAAGTTGTAGTCGTTTACCTCGAATCCTTGACAACACAGGATCTGGAGTCCTCCGGCTTTCCCGAAGGGTAAACGACATGGCATAATCGACCCCACCCTTTGAATTCACCAAGGGGGATATCCACAAAATGGTGCTTTCACTATTATATCGTTATATAATTACAGACCACTATCTATTCCTTGCCATGTAGTTTATGCAACATGAGGGTTTACATGTTTTCCAGTACTTCTACGCCCAACAAATTCAGGCCGTTTTTAAGCACCACGGCCGTCGCTTTAATAAGCGCCAGTCTTGCAGCGATAAACTGTTCGTTTTCAGCCTTCAACACCGGGTGCTTATTGTAAAACTGGTTAAAGGCCTTGGCGGTGTTGAATATATGCCCGGCAATCCTGGAAGGGTTGAGATCTTCAACCGCGCTTTTTACTTCCCGGGGGAATTCAATCAGTTTTTGGAGCAACTGTACTTCTTCGGTGTTGCCGAGAAGAGAGAAATCCGGGTCTTGAAGCGTTCTTCGACTGAGTTCTGCTTTTTCCAGAATACCGCAGATTCTGGCGTAAGCATATTGACAGTAGGGACCGGTAAAGCCGTCAAAGGAAATAGATTCCGCCGGATCGAAGTTGATGCTCTGGGCGGGGCGCACTCGCAGCAGGTAAAATTTAATGGCACCTACTCCGATTTTTTCGGCTCTGTTTTTTACTTCCTCTTCAGTAAGCCTGGCTTCGGGATCACGCCGGCGAATTTCGGTTTCCGCCAACGTTATCATCGCCGTGATAAGATCGTCGGCATCGACGATCTTGCCTTCCCTGGACTTCATTTTGCCTTCCGGCAAGTACACCATGCCGTAGGATAGATGATGACAGTTTCCAGCCCATTCATACCCTAAAGCTTCTAAGATCGTGAACAGGCATTTAAAATGATATTCCTGTTCACTGCCGACAACATAAATCGAATAATCCAGGTTGTGATCGGTAATTTTCAGGATAGCGGTGCCGATATCCTGGCTGATATAAAGGCTGGTATCATCGGCACGCAACACCGTTACTTTTTTAAGGTCCCCGTTTTTGTCACGGCTGAATTTTGCCTCCGGTAAGAAAAATACAGTGTTTCCGCCCGGATCTACGTAAAACACCTTTTTTT
>JAJRVC010000044.1 GCA_024277475.1 Deltaproteobacteria bacterium | reverse complement strand
TACCTTTATGGCAGTGAGGACGATTTTCAATTCTATGATGCCCGTATGGCAGCACTGATACCCTGTTCACAACGATTGGCCAAGGCGGTCTCGCGATCTTTAAAAAATCTATAAAAATATTTTTAGAATACTCCGAAGAACTGGAATTCCACGGTCTCTGGCAGGTAAGTGATGCCCTGGTTATTGTTGTCTCTGAAGAGAATGGCTGGATTTCGATGGCACTTCAAGGCCGACTGTATCCGAACCTTGAAACCTTTGCGCTACTCGAAAAACTCGGGGATGACATGGTGGTTGGAGCCCGGGTAATTACAAGCTGATTGACGCTCACGGAAATGATAAATGAAATTTCGCTGGAAACTGTTGATTTTGCTTCTTGCCATTTCAATTATCCCGATTGTCGGCTTGAGAACTTTCGGCATTCACAATGTCCGCATCATGTCAAAGGCGCTTACAGCTCAGGTAGAATTAAACCAGGAAAGAGAAGTAAAAAATCGATTGCAGATGATGATGGAGGGGTATTCCAACCTTCTGGGGAAAAGCCGTGAAGAGGTAGAGATAGCACTCGCTTTCCAGATGTTTGAGGCCAAACGGGGTATTCTGCAAAATATTCTTTCGGGAAAAAAAACCACCCAATTGCCACAAGATAAGAAAACCTATTTACCGCACGATTTTACCTATTTACCGCACGATTTTAACGGTTCCGCCAAAGATGGTACCGATACGCTTTCTTCCGATTATTCCAGACAATGTTTTGCGGTACCTGCAGACACCGGTATCGAAAATGCTGAAATCTATCTGACCCAGCTGCCAGGAATGATTGACAGTCATCAAAAAGTTTCTGAATATCTAGGCCAACGGGTCCTGTGGCAATACATCGGTTTGGAAAGCGGTATTTACAGCGTTTATCCCTGCAACCGGAAATTTTCGACTGTATCCGATGCCAGGCAACAAATTTGGTATCAATCCGCCCTGAAAGATAATCTAACGTCATGGTCCCAGCCTTACATCGATCCGATCAGCGGCCGTGACGTGATGGCCGTTTCTTTGCCGGTAGAGCAGACTGACGAAAACATTCAGGCAGTATTAAGCTTTGTGGTCCCGCTGGACAGTTTGCTTGAACCGGCATTGTTTATTTACGAAATACCACCGAATACTATTGCCCTCCTGGGCACGCTGGCTTCCAAACCGACATCCGGTCAGGTAGGAATCAAAATACTTAGCCGGGTAAAGTATTCAGCCACAATGACGCCGGCCCGGGCCCCCGATGATGACAACCCGTGGCTAATCACATCTGACACCGGTCAATTTAAAGCATTGCTTAAAGATATTGCTATCCGGCAGCACCGTATTCGCGAAATGCCATACCAGGGTCAGATGAGTTACTGGCTCTATGGCCCTTTGCCGCATCAGGGAACTGCCTATATTTTTATTGTCCCCCGCGATGAGATACTCCGGCAAAACCATCAGGTGCTGGAATCCATAAAAAATCGCCTCGCAAAGGTGGAAAATTACACCGCCGGGTTTTTGGTTTTTCTGGTTTTAGTGGCCACTGCCCTGGCGCTGACATTTTCGCGAACCGTTACCAGACCGCTGGAAGAGCTTTCCCGGGCCGTTCAAAAACTTGGCCTGGGAGATTTTGAGGCTCGTGTGAACATCAAATCCAAAGATGAGTTCGGAGATATGGGGCAAGTTGTCAATCGGGTCGGACCACGGCTAAAAGAAGATTACAAAATGCGCCGTTCCCTTGAGGTGGCCATGGAGGTCCAACAAAATCTTTTGCCGGACAAGCCTCCGGAGCTTCCGGGTTTGGATATATTCGGGATGACCCTTTTCAGTGATGAAACCGGCGGGGACTATTTTGATTATCTCTGTATCGATAAAGAGAACCAGAGCAAATTGTGCCTGGTGGTAGGAGATGTGGTCGGACATGGAAATCCATCGGCCCTTTTGATGGCAACGGCCCGCGGGTTTTTGCGTTTGCGGGTGACGATGCCCGGAACGTTGGGCGACATCGTCACCGATGTCAACCGGGAATTCGTAAAGGATGTTGAAGACTCAGCCCAATTCATGACGATGTTTCTGACCCGTATTGACCGGGGTGAGAATCGTATGGACTGGGTGCGGGCGGGGCATGATCCGGCCATCCTGTACGACCCTGACACCGATTCATTCAGCAGCCTTGATGACGGAAATGGGGTGGCGCTTGGCATTTCCCGGGATGCGATTTACACAGCATCATCCTGTGACATCAAACCCGGGCAAATCATTTTCCTGGGTACCGACGGTATCTGGGAAGCACGTAGCGCTCAAGGAGAATTATTCGGCAAAGAAAGAGTGCAACAAGTCATTCACACCAATTGCAGCGAATCCGCCCGAACGATTGTGTTGTCTGTCCTGGATGCAGTGGAAGAGTTTCGCGGCCGCAAAGAGCAGGAAGATGATCTCACCCTCGTGATTACCAAAATAGTTGAGAACTCGTGTTGATGTGGCCGCAAAAAGGCACAAAAATAAAATGTATGCGTTCACGGGTTCAGAGGTTCAAGGTTCCATTTTTATCTCTGAATTGTATTTAGGATTCGTTTTTACGGGAAAAGCGTCAGCTTCATCAGGTCTAACCCAAAATTTGGGGCCAAATTGGCAACTATTTGGGAAATTCAGCATTTTTAACGAGGACTTCGGGTCTTTAATGCCTTCTTTGTCCTTAACCCTGTCTGAACGTTGAACCCTGCTTGTGGGTCGAAGCCCGAAGGGCGGAGCCCCGAACCTGTGAACGGTTACAACTTTTGCAGCGGAATATCCCATTTTTTCATATATTTCCAGACCGCCGTCCGGCTGACTCCGATCCGGCGTGCAGCCTCTGCTTTGTTCCAGTTACAGGCCTCCAAAAGTTCAATCAGCGATTCCGCTGACAGTTCTTTATCGATTCCCATTTTATTCCGGGCGGCCTGCGAAATTTCTGCCGGTTCACATTCATAGTCGGACTGCCTGATTTCGATTGGGAGGTCCGTTACTTCGATCCGATCCCGGCTGCGAAGGACGAAGGCGTGTTCGATGGCATTTTCCAGCTCGCGAACGTTCCCCGGCCAGGAGTGGTCCAGAAAAACGCGCAGGGCTTGTTGGGATACTCCGGTAATGTCTTTGCCGGTTTTGTGGTTTTGCCGATCGATAAAATACCTCGCCAAAAGCGGGATGTCCTCCTTGCGTTTTCGCAGAGGCGGCAAAAGAACAGGAAAGACTTTCAAGCGGTAGTACAAATCGTCTCGGAAATATCCCTCTTGAACGCGACGGTAAAGGTCCCGATTGGTCGCCGCAATAATCCGTATATTGACTTTGCGAGTTTTGGAATCGCCCACCCTCTCAATTTCACGTTCTTGAAGTACCCGCAACAGCTTAACCTGAATAAAAGGGCTGATCTCGCCGATTTCATCGAGAAATACGGTGCCGCCGTCAGCTTCCTCGAATCGCCCGACGCGGTTACGCGTTGCTCCGGTGAAAGCGCCTTTGACATGGCCAAAAAGTTCGCTTTCCAGCAATGATTCGGACAAGGCCGAGCAATTGACCGCCACCATCGGATAGGTCGCCCGTCCACTACGCTGATGGATCGCTCCGGCGACCAGTTCCTTTCCCGTACCGCTATCGCCTTGAACTAAAACCGTAGCATCGCTGGCAGCGGCGGCATTTATGGCCTCAAACACCTTCTGCATTGCATGGCTTTTGCCGATTAGATTATCCAAGCGATGCTTTTCGCCCAATCGGATTAAGGCTTCTTCGGCTTTCCTGCGAGCCCGCGTTATTTCGCTGAGGTCAGTGACGGTTTCAACCACACCGATAATCTGCTGGTCTTCATCCCGCACCACACGGGCGTTTTTAATAACAGGTACGGTATGTCCGGCTTTATGGGTCAATAAACATTCTTTGGATTCATGTCCACCGCTTTTAAGAATTTGACAGCTGCGGATACCCGCCGGGCACTTTTTGCCGAAACATCGGCTGCATCTTAAAAGCTGACACGAATTTCCCATGGCCTCCTCGGCCGGATAACCACTGATACGTTCCATCGAACGATTCCAGGAAGTGACCCGACCGTTATTATCGAGGGTGAAAACACCATCGGCCATTGTGTCCATAATCTGTTCAATAAAATGAATATTCCAAATTTCGTGAGTTTTTGAGTTCACGGCAGTCTCCGATGGGTTTCAGTTTGAACAGAACATTACGCTGTGTTACCCGAGCTAGTATAGGATTGGGGGTTGTGTGTCAAGTCGCGGGAAGTATATTCCAGAGCAACGCCAAATTCTCCAACTGACTCAAATATTGACACCTGAAACCTTCGGTTGTACTGTCGCTGCTTATTAGAACTAAGAATTTCTTTAGGCTCCAGCATTGATGCTTTTCGTTTGCCGTCGTCTCCCCCGCCGAGACGGGATGACTGATCGGATTTTATACATTAATGTTCAGGCCTCCGGCAAACGAAAAAAAATACATCTCTGTGCTCTCTGTGCCTCTGTGGTGAGATATAATTGTCGTTAACGCTTCAATGAATTATACGTTATCGTATTTGTGAAACTATGTACTAAGTATCCCGATAGTTAACCGTTCCGTTTACGCTAACGCCGTTACCACACCCGGAATTAACGTTACCCATAGCACTTCCACAACCGCTAAATCACATCGACTGGCCCCTGCCCCTTCTTACTACTTATTATATTTTTATATAATTTTAATGGGTTATGGATCAAAATACTTTAACTGCATATCCGACACAGCTTCTGGCACACATATTGAATAAATAGGAAGGGTAGAAATACAGAAACGCAATAAAACAGGCTGACAATCGATAGTGGAATCGCGCTGTATTTAGGCCGGTGGCCCAACCGGATAACGATGTTAACCAACCAAACAGAAAGGAGTGTATCATGAAAGCCAGAAATTGCTGTAAGACCATGCAGGCGGAACTTACCGCCTGGAAAGCTAATGTCTATGATATCGTGCGCAAAATGGAGGAGTTGCCCGGCGGTGAAAGGGAAAAAATTCTTCCAAATATCGAGGATGTGCATATTCTTATTACGGAGATGGATGATCGTATCGAATATATTCAGGATAACTGTACCCCCGAAACCGGGATGGACGACATCAGGACCGACAGGGAGCTGTTTGATAAATCACTGTCAACGCTTCGCGTCACTGCGGAAGAAGCCATGCGGGGACTCGGTGCCGGCAATTTCGGCGGCTGAAGCTGTTGCATAGAGGCTATCCGTCAACTGCTGATCGCGAGCAGCGGCTATAATGCCGCTGTTCGTTTTTGCACAAACAATTAACCCGGAGGCCGGCATTCTTTATTGATTCGTTAACCGGATGACCTTCAAAAGTAATACAGTGTTCCCGCCGCAGTCAGATAGAAAATTCGATAGTTATGACTCAATTTGAAGGAATTGATCATCATGTCTGAAAATATTCAGGAAATAAATGAAACCAATTTCAAAAATGTGGTTCTACAATCCGATAAGCCGGTACTGGTGGACTGCTGGGCTCCCTGGTGCATACCCTGCCGGAGCCAGCAACCCATACTTAAAAAAGTTGCTGATACATTTGAGGGCAAGGCACTGATCACATCACTGAATGCCGAAGAGAATCGCAAAGTTGCGCAAAGTCTGAATATACATAGTATTCCCACGCTGGTCATCTTTAAAAACGGCGAAGAAACCAGACGCTTTGTGGGACTTCAAAAAGCGGATTCATTAACAAGAGCACTGGAAGCCTTATTGCCCTAACGCGGCTCCGCCTTTAACTGACAAGTTTATGTGCATTTATCAAATTTAAGGAGGGAGATATGTATATCTTGATATATGATGAACACGATCTTTCGAAACCCAAAAAAAAGGTCCTTTCGGTTCACAACAGCAGGGAAACAGCGGAAACGGCTCTTGAAAAACGTAAGAAAAAATTGGGAAAAACCGTGGAGGAGTGTAACACGCGGATTGTCTGGGCAAACCGTAAAATCCGTGCGGATGATTATCTCACTCCGGCTGATTACACTACCTGGCGGCCTGGAGAAAAAATCCCGCCGGGAGAGCTTTATTCGGATATGGATTAATAAAATTATTTTTCAAAAGGAGAAATGACAATGACAAACAGTATTTTAGAAATTGATGACAGCAATTTTGACTCTCAGGTAATAGCCTCCGGCAAACCGGTATTAGTTGACTTCTGGGCGCCATGGTGTGGGCCCTGCAAAGCCATCGGACCTGCTGTCGAAAAACTTGCCGAAAAATATAAAGATCAATTCCGTTTTACGAAGTGCAACGTTGACCAGAATTCGGCCACACCTGAAAAATATGGTATCAGAGCCATTCCCACATTATTATTTTTCAAGCAGGGAGAGCTGGTCGATAAAATCACCGGTG
>JAJRVC010000710.1 GCA_024277475.1 Deltaproteobacteria bacterium | reverse complement strand
CTTTCTGCCCCGTGTACCAGCCGTCGTTGGGTTCGTCATCCGGTTCGCCCTTGCGGTTGAAACCGTTGAATTTGTCAAGATGATACTCGGCCAGGTCGGCTTCGCCGGTCATGCCGAAAGCCGTCCAGTTGTCGGTCATTTCCAGACTGCTTTCCATCGCCCCATAGGCGCCGTGAATCCAGCAGGTACCCCAGGATTGACTGCGAACCGTGGTGGTATAGTCCGTCGTGCCGTCGCCGAAGTAGTCTCGCAGATCGAAGACAGGATCATCGGGTGACTGAGCAAAAGACACAACCGGGATCAAAAAAAGAAAAATGGGTAAAAATAGTCGATATAAGCGCAATTTTCCTGCCTCCTGAATTATTACGGACAAATCGGCTTGCCGAAATCACCGGCAAACTCTTCCAGCGTAACGCCTGTTCCACCGGCTGCCAAAAGGGCCAGATCGGCGCCGTCTACGTCTTGATCACCATCCAGGTCGCTTGGGCAGACATCTCCGGGCGTTACGGTCTTTGTCAGCCGATTGCCGGCATTGTCATAGGTATAGGTGAACTGGGTTCCATTATCGTAGGTTGCCCCGGTCAACTGCCCGGCGGCATCGTATTGGTACTGGACGGTACCGGCAGGAAGTATTGATGGCATTGATAACAGCACGGTGCAGAAAAAAACTATCATGAGCTTTTTTACATCAGACATTGGGCTTTCCTCCATTTCAGGAAATTAAGCATTTCAGATGTCTCGGAAACAATCTCTTGAAGCCAGGGCTGTTTAGTATCTATTTATTGTAATCACATCATGTTTGCGAAAGATTTATATAACAAAATATTGCGGCTATTCTTTCCGGTTTTATCCGGGTTGGGTTATTCCAAATCACCAAACTGGATACTCGGTATTTTTTTCTGAACGTTATAATTCCCTGACTTTTTAACCATAATACCGTTTGAAACTACAAATGATGCTGCAGAAGAATCCGTCCTTTTTACATATATATCAGCTTTACTACCGCCCTCTACCAATGGGCCTCTATTGCCTACCGTATTACTGATCTGGGCATCCTCATGAACCGTAACAGGGAAAATAGTCGGACCTCCAACATAATTATCGGTGCCCCAGGATGCAACGATTTCGCCATCGTTGGATTTATAGGTAAAGACATTCATCGTATGCACACCGCTGAACATGGTCATAGTCCCTACTTCCCAAGTCCCGTATTTAGTATGTTTCGCCAGATAACCTGCGATAAGCTCTGCGCGGCGTTCTGATGCATCTACACAGGAGTCTTTATTTAGCCATACTCCAGGATCGGCGCCAAACTCTGAACTGCTAAACGCAGAATCAAGGTTGAATGCCTTCATGACATCCTCTATGCCGTTGTTCCTCTCCTGAATGGCTTTTTGGTGGATTGTTAATGCGGGAGTAAGCCCTAAAGGGTCGCTTAAATTCAAAGGATTATTGAATACGTAAGAGTAAAGATTCAAAGTCCCGCCCTGGGGGCCAACAGGATCGGCAGATAGAAATCTGCCCAACGCCGGGGAGTAATAACGGGTACGGTAAAAGAGAAGGCCGGTTTCATCATCATACTCCCTACCGCTATACATAAATCGGTTTCCTATACTGCTTTTTTTGTTCGGTTCACCAAAAGGAGAGTAAGCATAGGTCTCTACGAAATCTCCGGGAATGTTGGAGAGCGCAACTACCGATCCCATCCCGTCTCGATGAAAAAAGTAATTTTCGCCCTCTGTCTGCATCATGAGAGGTTCATCAACATTGGGGCCATAAATATAGCGTTTAACAGGATTACCGTCGGCATCGTATTCCATCAACAAGTGGAGACCGTCGTAGACATAGGAAGTTGTAACGCCATCAACTGTCCTATCTGTCCTCTGGCCAAGCGCATTGTAAGCATAACCGGCTGAATGGCCCGCCGTTTCCGCCGAAACGAGTTTGTTTTCAATATCGTAGATATAATTGGTGTTTATCCCAACTGATATAAGATTTCCGCTTATGTCATAGTCATAATCTATACTGTCAACTGTATCGTATTGATTGAGATTGTTTACGGTATAGCTGTTTGTAGAACCGGTGGCCGGTAAATAAGTAAAGGCGCTATCATTTACAGTCGTACGGGTCAGATTCCCAATCGCATTATAGCTGTAAGTAAAATTGAGACTTCCTCCGTTATAATTATGCTCCAGGGTAATCATTCGATTGTCACCGGTATAGCCATATGCAGCAGAAGCTCCGTTCGCATAGGTCATGGCGGTTCGACGTGAGAGGGCGTCGTATACATACTGTGCAAGAAGTGTTGTACCATTCTCATAGATCTGTTCCAAACGGTTCAGCATATCATAGGTGTAAGTAATAAAATATCCATCCGGATAGGTGAGCCTGGTCCTGTTACCTTCAGCATCATATTCATAGGTAACTGTCTTACCATTTTGATAGACAACAGAAGAACAGCGATTTGCAGCGTCATAAGATAATCGTATTGTACCGCTGTCATCAGTGATATCAACCAGTCTGCTGAGCTCATCATAGGAATAATTGACGGTCCGGGGGCCCGGCAGGGTTTTGCTTCGCATGCGGGATATACCATCATACGAATAGCTGATTACCCCGCCTGATCGGGTACGCTTTTGTGTAAGGTTGTTTGCATCATCGTAGACAAACTCGCTATAACTGCCGTCCGGGGCAATCTCTTTGAAAAGCCGGTCAAAAGAATCATATTCATATGTCGTTATATTGCCATTTATATCCTTCAGGGTCGCTTTCTTCCCGTTCGGTGTATATGTATGCTCCTCTATAACATTATTTAACGGATCTATTTGCTGGAAAGGTCTTCCAATGGGATCATAGAGATATTCCACCGTATGGTTTTCAGCGTTTGTTACTCTCCAGAGTTTGCCGGTTATATCGTATTGGTAGGTTGTTAAATGATTTTCGGGATCCGTTATCGTGCTGTATCCGCCTGAGAGCGTATAGGTGGCGGAAGATGTTTGCCATGGATTCTGGACATCATCTGTCTCGTTTCTAACCGAAATAAGAGTACCGCCGGCATCATAGCCATATTGCTTTTCGTAGTTGAAGGGGGGAGGAGAAATTTGTTTTACCACCTGTCGGTTGTCATTGTATCCGAAAGTAAATGTGTTGCCACGTGGGTCTGTTATTGCCGTTAGATTGCCGACAGCATCATATGCATAACTTGTCGTCAGGTTAAGACCACCGGCATCAGTGGTAGCTGATGTTAACTCACCGGTTGTTGCGTTATATGCAAAGATTTTGTTCATACCTTCCGGTCCAGCGACATTGACAACTTGCCCATGGCTATTAGTGGTAAAATTGTATTCGGGGATGGCTGAATCTACCATTGGTAGTTGGATTCTTTCAATGTTTCCCTTCATGTCATAAATATAGGAGGTCGTATGTCCAAGCGGGTCGGTTGAGGCACTCTTCCGATTGAAGGTGGGATCGAAGGTATACTGAATTTCTTTGGAAATGGCTCCCATATCTGGTCTGGGTAAGGCTCTGTTTACGATCTTGTTGCTATGCCTGTCGTATTCGTATTCATATCCATTTCTTTCCGGGAGAACAGTCTTGATGAGTCGTCCAAGGCCGTCGTAAGTGTATGATATTTCAAAATTCATGGGATCGATAGCGACAGTATTTCTTCCTCGTTCATCAAAGTACAAAACTCGCGAGTTTCCATCAGGATCAATCTCTTCAGAACGCCGCCCGGCGGCAAAATAATAGGAAAACACGTTGCCGCTGGGATCGGTCTGCATTATAACCTGCATGGGCTGGTAACGAAAGTAAGCGATATCGTTCCCATCGATATATTGATTGACAACATAGGGGTTGACCGGATCGGCCGGGTTATATATTTTCGTCAGGCGGCCGGGAACATCATATTCATAGCGGGTTTCATGGTTTTCTGGATCGGTAACCGTCAAGAGATTTCCGGCAGTGTCATAGCTGTAGCTGACCCCTCGTCCGATATGGTCGGTGACTTCCGAAATTCTCTGCTGACCGTCATAGTTGAAATGGAGACTTTTGCTCAGACCATTATTCACCGACGCAAGATTACCGCCCGAATAGTTAAACGTCACGGTATTGGCATTGGAATCCTGCCAGGTTGATAGACGGCCGTCAAGTGCGAAATCAAGTTTATTGCCGTGTTTGGTGGTCAGCAGAAAACTGCCGTCGGTTTCCTGCTCGAGCTGGGCCCATTTGTCCGGCTGGGGACGGAAGCTGCCATCCGGCATTCGGACAAACCGGCTGTTGCTGTGCCCGCCACTGATAATGACCACATTGTCGATCAGGTTTTCCATCAGCCACTGGTTGACAAGGGTTGACAGCAAAACCCGGTCAAAGGGCAGCGTATCGACAAAAATGTCGGAGGCCACAAAGATTGCACTAATAAACGGGGCCGCGTCAAGAGGTGACATGGATCCCATGCCGCGAAAACCGTCACTGCCGGCTGTAGCCTGAATATCGTGGTTATGAGACCAGCCCCGGCCAAAAGGGCCGTCTTGCTTGCAGGCCCCGGAATTGTATGAACGCACCAGGGATAGACCAAAGGGCATCCTGCCCCCGCCGACACTGAGATCAAGGCTGCTATTCAGGTAATAACCGGTCAGCAGATCGATGGGCTCGGTAGTCTGGGGATGGTCTTCAGCATTGGCATAGTCTTTTTGTTCAGCTGCAATCGTATTGGGTTCAAGAATCCCGGGCTGGGTTCCGTAACCCCCGCTCAAACCGCCCAATATCAGGGTCTGGTAGTAGCCATCTGCAGAAAGGGAATAGTATCCGGCACCCACGTAACTGCCCATCTGCAGGTCGCCGTGTTCGGAGAGTATCAGGCGATCGCCGGCAGCAATCTGCGAATCCAGCGCAGATAGATACTCAGACGTGTATCCCTGTAATTGCGGCTTTACGATTGTCGCATAATTGCCGCTGTCGGCATTAAATATTTTATTATTTTGAAGATTGGCCAGATCAAGTAGGCTGACCGTCGAGGCCCCCTGCCCGCCATAAATCTGAGCGATGGTGCCCCCTTCAAAAGCGCTGTTGGTCACAAAACGGGTAAAAAACCGGCCGAATTTAGCGCTGCCGTCGGTGCCGGCGACACTGGTGGACGACATGGGCAGATCCATCATCGGCGAAGCTTCCTGGCCGACAACGCCGCAACTGTGGTGGCGAATGGTGTGAGTGCCGGCCAGGGCATCCCCGATCTCTGCAGCCCGGCTGGTCTGGGCCATCCAGGCCAGGCCGAGCAGGGACAGGGCTTGACCCTGCACCGGATCAGGCTCGGAATCGGGGGTGCTGCTGTCAAGCATCAATTCCTGTATGGTTTTGCGATGCTTTTCCAGAACCTTGTGGCCGGTCTTGCCGAAACCGAAAGAAAATACATAAAGGTTATCCACTCCCGGCTTTGGGCTGACCAAGCCGACATCGTCCTGGTAGGTGCCGCCATTGGCCGCGTAGGGATGATTGATGGAGATCTGAAGGGGTGCGGTGGGGTCGGTCACGTCCAACGAGTTCATCCGGACGCCATCGAGAAAAAGACGGGCGGTATAGGCACCGCCCTCCTCGGTAAAGGAAAGCGTCAGGCGTTCACCGTAAATTTCAAAGGCCGGGAAAAGATGGTCATAGCCCTGGTAGCTGATGGTCACCAGGGTGGAAAGCCCCCAGTCCCTACCTTCATATTTGCCATTGTATTCATAAAACCGTTCCAGTTCATATGGCAGAAGATCCGGCAGGGGCTGCCCGGTCACAGGAATAATCTCCCGCCCTCCCACAATTTCAGCCATCCCTTTTCCGGGTAGATTCGTTTCGATATAGTCAACCAGATTAGATGCATAACCGGCCAGATCGGTCCTGATATTGGATCTGTTCATATTCTGCAGGTAGTCGGAGGTGACGGTCATTCCCGCTTCTGTACGACCCAGAAATACAGTTTGATCGTAGCCCATCGCCGCGCCGATATCGATGCCCTCTGTAACCTGATATTCCTTGAAACTGGGGTCGAGGGCGTAAGATTCATATGAACCGTCGGGGGCCCATAATTTAACCCACATGTGCTGCATTCTGACCTGATCGATATGGCCGTTGGAATGATCTACCTCGGCCGGGATACCGGCGTCGGCAAGCAGCTCGATGGCCAGAGCCGGGTCATCGTCAATCCCCATCCAGTTTGTGAACTGTTCTCCGGTCAACTGAATAACTCCATAGACATAATCGGCATCGTAGTAGTTCATCATGAGAAGATCCATCAGGAGGGTAGCCTGGTCAAAGGCGTTGCCGGAACCGTCAAGCAGGGTCATCTCACCGCCTTTGACAAAACCGAAGGAAGGCTCGTAATCAATATGGTTGCGCACCCACTCATAAATCCTCATGGCGTCTGCCGTCTGGTAACCGTCATAGCAGCCGAGACCATGACCCAATTTTTCTTCTTCCTGTCCCCAGGGAATAATAAACCATAGAACTGATGGGTCTTGAATTAATTCGCTCTGCTCTGTTTGTACACCGGACCGGTTTTGCGGCAAATTTTTTATATTATTGTAATATGAACGGGCCTCTTCCAGGGAAACAAGTGGCGCTGAAGCCAGTTTGCTCCCATTTGAGAGTGTACCGGCCGGTATTGTAAAATCATTTTTCAGCTCGCTTGGCATTATTTTACACTTTACGCCGGAAGGGTTTTTATTCCCATGCAGACGTAAAAATTTCGTATCGGCTCCTGCCCAAGATAGGGTGAAAGCCAGTAAAATTACCCAAACAAACAAAACTGAGGCGATGTAAAACTTTTTTTTCATTTTTCAATACTCCTGTCTTGTTAAGCCTCCGAGAGCCTTTCCGGAGATTTTCAAGCCGGTCGTCGCGATCTCCATGGCAGCCGTCTATATGCCGGCCATTGGCAGCCTTACAATAAACGCTGTTCAATCGTTCTTAGGCCATCGTCTTTTTTTTGTATCATTTGTGCATGAGAAAAAAAGGGTGCCTTACCAACTGAATCCCCTTTGATATTTCTGCTGTAACTTTTCGTAAACTGCCTTGATATGGTAATAAACTGCGATAATGTCTATTTTTAAATCCCCGGCAATCTCTTTTAAGGTACAACCGGAAGCTGCCCGTTTCAGCATCGTTTCTTCTTTGCCTGATAAGCCGTATTTTTTATCTTCACTGCCGTTTTGGAATTCTCCTATGATCGCTCTGGCAAGCTGCGGATCAATCGTAACAATACCCTTTTGCAGGTTGTGCAGAGCCTCAACCAGTTCATTGTGCGGCGCCCAGGCAACTATGAAGCCGGTGGCGCCGGCTTTGATGGCGTCAATTACATTATTAAGATCTGAAAACCTTACTTGCACCAGTATCTCTATTTCCGGTACACGCGCTTTGGCCTTGCTGATAACGTCCAGCCTCGCTGTTGCCGGCGGGCACAGATCAATTAGGAGAACATCCGGTTTGGACCTCTCCAGTTGCGCTAAAGCTTCCTCGCCGCCGCCGAAGGCTGCGACCACTTCAATACCCGCATCAGCATTTAAGCAGAGGGCATAATTTTGCCGTAAATTTTCTTCATTTTGAATAATAAGAACACGCATATTAGCCTTAACCGGAAAGTATGGAAATTTCCATTTTCCTGCCGGGACAGACAGTACATTTAAGATAAAACTGAAATATATCGG
This sequence comes from Deltaproteobacteria bacterium, assembly GCA_024277475.1. The sequence goes on along the minus strand of JAJRVC010000710.1, from coordinate 3,370 downwards.
CAGAATAGCGCAGATCCGGTGGGTAATTCAATCACCGGACCGGGGTATTTTCGGGGGATATACGCATGTAATCTTTGCGGCCTGCGAGCTCTGCGGCGAATATTTCCTTTTGCGATAAAAAAACACGCTGTCTAAACAACTAAAGGCCTAGGTTTCTTTCAACATTGCGTGTAAGAAATAGCTACTGCTGGGCAATTGTAACGGCAATCGAGTAAGCTACAAATGATCTAAAGTATACCCATCTTGCGTGCTTTTAGAAAGGCCTCTTTGCGGTTGCAGGCCTGTAGCTTTTCGTAAATATGTTTGATGTGGCTGTGTACGGTGTGAGGACTGATATGCAGCATTTGCGCCAGTTCTTTGTAAGTATGGCCGCGCTCCATGCCTTTGAGGATATCTTTTTCACGGGGGGTCAAAAGGTATGCATCTGAAGTGTGTTCATTGCGAAATTCATTTAATACGGCCCTGGCAATTTTAGGGCTCATGGGCGCTCCGCCTTGGTGGAGCGTATAAAGGGCTTCAATCAGCTCTCTGGGTGTGGTGCCTTTAAGGAGATAGCCGCTGGCGCCGGCTTTAATGGCCGAAAAGGTGTTTTCACGATCTTCAAACACCGTCAGTGCCATGATTTCAACAGCAGGTTTAAGACGCTTGACTGCTTTGATCAGCTCAATTCCCGACATGCCGGGCAAGCCCAGGTCCGTCAACATGATATCGGCATCGGCGGTTTTGAGAAAGGCCAGTGCATCTTCTCCGGTGGTAAAAGCACCGACAACTGCCATACCGGGTTCGCCTTCCAACAGGAGCATATAGGTCATTTGCAATTGTTTGTCGTCTTCAACGATTAGGATTTGAATCAGGTTCCCATCTGTTTGCGCACCCCTACTAAGTTGCATGCTGTTTCTCCCCAGCGGCATAGCTCAATGGCAAGGGTAGTTCCAAAGTAACCCGGGTGCCGCTTGAGTGCCGGATATCCAGCCGGCCGCCGATTTCTTCAGCTCTGGTCTTCATAATTGAAATACCGCGGCCCATTATGCCGGCTTCCGTCTTGCCGATACCATTATCTTCAATAGTAAGTGACAGCAATCGTTTACTGACGTAAAGCGTTAACCAAACCGTAGTGGCCCTGGCATGTTTAAGAATATTGTTCAATGCTTCTCGATAAATCTTGAAGAGAACCAATGATAAAAGACTGTCAGGCGATTCGCACGCATCCGAGACTGAAATACGGTTTTCAAAGGCAATATTGTGCGCTTCCAGTAAACTGCTGCCGAAATGTCTCAGATCGGCGACCAGCGCCTGCCAATCGGTATGTTTAGGTTCCAGACTGTATAAAAAACCCCTGATTTCAGATAAACTTTCTGTCGATAAATCTATAATAGCTGAAAGCTTTTCTGACATTTTGGGATCGGAGCATTTTTTGCGGGCAAGTTCCGCCAACAGGTTGATATTGGTTATACTTCCACCGATTCCATCATGCAGATCCCTTAAAATATGCTCTTTTTCACTTGAATATTTTTTCTCCTGTTGAAGACGCAAATTGCATTCCTTGACATTTTCATCATAGAGAACTGAGTTTTCATATAAAACTTCAGCCTGACTCTGCAATGCCTTGAGTACGGCCAGATCATGTCTGGAGTAAAATTTTCCATTTACCGCCGGCGGCTCCATCAGCAGGATGTGATGGACCGCATCTTTTGAACCTATAGGGACGGCAACAGCCATATCCTGGTAGGGTAGGGGCAGCGCATAATTATCTTCGAGCAGATGAAACGGTCTTGCAGGGAATCCGCGTTGTTTCTGCAAAATATCCAGGATGTCATAAGCGGCTAAATCGTTTCTTTTTAAGCAGATTATCTGCTTGGGTCGGAATATGTCCTTAAGCAGGTTTTTAAAAATCGTTATGACAGCTTCCGGGGATTTTCCCGAAGCGAGCCTGGAAAAAGACTCAACGATGGCGCCTTGATTTAACTGATCTCGTCTAAATAGTTTTTTTACTATTGCTAAAATCCAGCCCCTCAAAGGTGCGTAGAGCAACACGACAGTCAACAACGAGAACAGGTGTGCTCCCTGGACGTCTTTGAAGCGGGTAATTATCAGATTTGTGAAAGCAAAATCGATTACAAACAAGATTCCAATGGTTAACCCAAAAACTAAGGTGCCCTCAAATAAAAGGCCAATATCAAAAAGACGATGGCGATGAATGGCAAAGCCGATACATAATGGCATAAAAACAAGAAATATCATGGGAATATTGTCGGTCATCAAACCATTACCCGTGATGAGCATCGCAATACCATTGATAAAGAACCAGGGGCCAAAACCAAACAGAAAGCCGGCTAAAACCCATTTCATCTGTTGCCGCTCGACTGTCCCGCGGTAGGCGAAGAATGCATAGAGTAAAGAAGCGATTGAGACTCCATAATATACAGCGACTAAGTGATCCATGATTTGAATATTAAGGGTAGCCGCCAAAACTAAATTGAGGCCGAAAAAAGCCAGGACCATTTTTTTTTGATCTTTCAAAAATTTTCGTTCGTGAGGAATTAGAAATGTAAAGTAAAACACCAGCGGAGCCGTAATAAAATAAGAAAAAAGGTTCAGGATGTTCATCAGGGCAAAATAAGCCGGATAATAGACAAATTCACACATCATCGAGGTGCTGTTGGTGGCAAGAATAGTTGCGATACCCAGGCAGATGAAATAAAGGACGCGGCTTTGATGCTCTGAATTTTTTTTTGCAAAAACGAGGCTGCCTATCAGGAAAAAAATCGCAGCCTCTACCATTTGCAGAAAAGCCGGTTGGCCGAAAAATATAAATCCGGCCTTTTTGTTTTCAATGGATTTATGGAGTATTTGCCCGTCTCTGCTGATTAAAAAGTCAACGCTCGGCTGGTTGAGGACTTCATATAGCCGACGTTTCTCATCAAACCATTCGAACAGCTCCTTGCGTGTCTCCACATGATAATTGTCGACCATCAAAGAAAATCGGCCGACTTCAAGGGTTTCAATCCTGCGGATCACATCGCCAATTTTCAGGGGACTTAGTGCTGGAACCGAATCGATTCGCCACTGGCTTTTATCCTTGTCCCAGGATGCTGCAATTCCAAAGGAGGGTGAATGATAAAGATAATAAAATGAAAGGGAGCAAAGACCAACGAAAAAAAAAGTAAAAACCGATATAATATAAATCTTGCGGACCATTTATATTCTCATAAAATACAAAAAAATTCGAGCAATCCTTATTTCTATCTTTAGGGGGGGCGTTCTAATTTCAGAACTCCTGACCTCAGGCAAATAACTTACTGAATTTACTTGACAGGGGTGTAAATATAGCGTAAATTGGAGTGCAACAGTCAAGGAGGTATTTGTTGTG
>JAJRVC010000709.1 GCA_024277475.1 Deltaproteobacteria bacterium | reverse complement strand
ATACCCTTGTCTACTAATATATAGCAAAATAGTTAAAATGTAAAAAGATTTTGTGATGTAACCATCTCTCTTTTGTGCTATACTTCCGCAGAACACCACTCATCACAAGGAGCACCGTCATGAGAAAGACCCTCCTTTTTTTGTGCATTTTGAGTTTATTTCCTCATGCATCAATTGCCGGTGTTATTGCGGACAATCCCGCGTTTAAAGCAGCCAGAGAGAACCTGGTCGAAAATTACATCGCCGGTCACGGAATAACCGATCCGCAAGTCCTGGCGGCGATGCTTTCCGTGCCCCGTCACTGTTTTGTTCCCAAACGACTTGTTTCAAAGGCTTATGCCGACACCGCCTTGCCAATCGGCGCAGGTCAGACCATATCGCAACCCTATGTGGTCGCGCTTATGACGGAAAGTTTAAAACTCACCGGCAATCATCGCGTGCTTGAAATCGGGACAGGCTCGGGCTACCAGGCGGCGGTGCTGGCTAAAATAGCCAAAGAGGTTTATTCCATCGAAATCAAAGAAAAACTTTATCACAAATCGACCCGGCTGCTCAAAACCCTTGGGTTTACCAACGTGAAAACCCGCCACGCAGACGGCTACTTCGGCTGGGAAGAAGCCGCCCCTTTCGATGCCATCATGATCACCGCGGCAGTCAACCATGTTCCACCGCCGCTGTTAAAGCAACTCACTGAGGGTGGCCGACTCATTTTACCCCTCGGTAATCAGTTTTCGTACCAGAATCTCACTTTGATCACAAACACCGGGAGCGACTATATAACCCAACAGATAACCGGGGTCCTGTTTGTGCCGCTGACGGGGTATGCTATCGAAAAATAGGTGACTATGCTTTTACCTGAATAAATTCAGATACATTTATTACTAAGCACCGTTTCTGACCACGAGCGTCCAGTCTGATCGGAAAAGAAGCTGATGAACGTCGAACATCGAACATCGAACATCGAACGTCCAACGCCGAACATCGAACGTCGAATGAATGTATTCTGTCTGTTTTATAAAAGATTTAGCGAAGCGTTTCCTTCCTTCGATATTCAATATTCGATATTCTGCGGTTCGCTGTTCAAAAGATGTGTAGTTTCATATCCAATGCCGACAATGCTCCTCAGCGCCATCTTCTTTGTATCCATTTCCACTTTGGCTTTTGAGATCCTGCTTACCCGGGTATTTTCCATCGGTCAGTGGAACCATCTTTCATTTATGGTGATCGGCATTGCTCTTTTCGGATTCGGCGCTAGTGGCACGTTTTTGAGCCTAGTCGGTATTCGTAAAAGCCACCGGCAGATGGTTCCGGTGTCCAGGATTTCGCTGGCCGTCCTTCTTTGCTTATTCACTGCTGCCGCAATTATATCTTTTTTATCCTTAAACAACATGCCGCTGGATTATTTCAGGCTTGCGGTGGAACCGGTTCAAAGCCTGTACCTGCTGACAGCCTATTTGCTCTTGGCTCTGCCGTTTTTTTTCGCGGGAATTATTATTGCCATCGGCTACACCACGGTACCGGAAAAATCCGGCTTAGTTTATTTTGCATCCATGGCAGGCTCTGCTCTGGGCGCAGTTGCACCGGTTCCATTGCTACCCCTGTTGGGTGAAGGAAAACTTATTATCATTTCAGCCCTGGTTCCTCTAATTCCGGCGGCGTTCGCAGCTCTGAAACCACCGTCTGAAAAAACCTTGAAAATCCAGCAACCATGGTTATTGCGTTTTGTTGTGATCGCAGGCAGTTTTGGATTCGTTTGTTTTTCAATATTTTTAATGACCCCGCCGGGCAATTCTCTGATTCAGGTAAAGCCCTCCCCTTTCAAAGCACTTTCCCAGGTTCTCCAATTTCCTAAAACTCGGATCGTCGAAACAAAAACCGGCATCCGGGGTAGAATTGAACTCGTCAAGACGCCTTACATTCGCTTTGCACCCGGTTTAAGTCTCAAGTATACTGAAACCCTGCCCGATCAGCAGGCGGTCTACTCAGATGGTGACAACCAGTTTGTGCTCTATGATCTCAAAGAGAAAAAGTCCGCCCGTTTTGCAGCCGCCATGCTTTCCTATTCAGGCTATTTTCTGGCGCAATGGCCTGAGAATGTGTTGCTGATCGAATCCGGCGGAGGTTCGGCCATAGCCTGTGCCCTGGCCTCCGGCGCGGATCGCATCGCAATCATCGAACATAATCCTTATCTGGCAAATATTTTGCGTCGTTGGTACCGGCTGCCGGTAATCATCGAAAATCCCCGGGTATTTCTGGCACAAAACGATGACCGCTTCGATATCATTCAGGTGGAAAACTGGGGATCCTCCATGCCGGGTGCCGCTGCCCTGAATCAGGATCATCTGTTCACCCTGGAAGCATTTGACGAATACTGGGATCATCTGACGGCAACCGGTTTGGTCATCATTTCGCGCAAACTTCTATTGCCACCGTCTGATTCCCTGCGTCTCTGGAGCACGGCTTACGAGGCACTTCAAAAGAACGCTGTCGAAAGTCCTGGAAAGCACCTGGCCCTTCTGCGCAATTTCGACACTTTCACACTGCTTGTCTCAAAATCTCAAGTAAACATTCAGCGTGTGATAGAATTTTGCAGGCAGAACAACTTCGATCCGGTATTTCTGGAAGGGATGCAGCGGGATTTGGCCAACAAATTTAATGTATTCGATGAGCCCTATCATTTTCAAAAGATCAACCAACTGGCGGCGGCTTACCAATCCAGCCGACAAGACGATTTCTTCCGTATGTATCTACTTGATATTTTGCCACAGTCGGACCGCCGGCCCTTTCCCGGCAAATTTTTAAAGTGGCCTAAGATAAAATCACTATACAAAAGTCTGGGGAATCGCTTTTACGTCCTGTTCATGTCCGGTGAAATTGTGATTTCGGTGATCTTTGTCGAAGCCTTCATCGTTGCGATTTGCCTGCTCATCATCCCCCTGATTCTGGTCACACGCCGGATTCAAAAACCGACAGTTTCCCAGCTTGTCTATTTTTTGGGTGTGGGCGCCGGTTTTTTGTTTGTTGAGCTTTATTTTATCAAATCTTTCATTCTCCTCGTGGGTGATCCTGTTATCAGTTTTATCATAGTGGTTTCAGCAATTTTAATTTTCGCGAGTCTGGGCGGTTTATGGGTGCAGAACAAAGGCGAACAGGATACCAGATCCGCACTGGCGGCCATTATCGGTATGCTGATCCTGACGGTTGTATGTTTTGAACTGCTGGCCGTTCATATTCTGCAGGTTTCAATGCCCCTGCGGTTCCTCATTGCCATTCTTTTTTTGCTTCCGGTCGGCTTTTTGATGGGACTGCCCTTCCCGCTCGCGATGCGCCACATCCTGAACAGCCCGGTCCAAAGAGCTTATGCCTGGTCGGTAAACGGATGTGCATCGGTGTTGAGCTCTGTTATTGCCGCCCAAATTTCCGTCAGCTTCGGCATTCCCCTCATCGCTGTCGGTGCGATTTTTACTTATTTTCTGGCCTTTGTGGTGAGCGCCAAAAGAACTCAAGGCTGAAAATTAAAAGGCAGAAAGCCGGGAACTGAAAGCAGAGCCGTCGGCTGTTAGAAGTTTGAGGTTGGAGAGAAAAAATGGGTCATTCGTCATTTGCTTCGTCATCCTCGTCCTCCCATTCCCAAACCTTCCGGCGCATAATCATCCGCCTGATGAATCCCAAAACCGTCAAAAGAGCCGCCGCAAAAAAAAGGATACCGTAAAGATTGTTGGCAAGATAGACCAGCCAGCGAGGGGTGCTTTCAAGGTGGCTGAGCCATTCCTCTTCCAGTTCGTCGGTGGATACGCCAAGACTTTTCATGCTGGCATTCTCCATGGACTCACCACTTTTCAGATAGCCCAACAAATCCAGAATGGCAGCTTTTCCGTACTGTCGGTCAATATAATTGACCACACTTTTGCTTTGTTCATAGGCGAGTATCAAAGATGGCTTGTCCCGGGGGAAATTTTTTGCCAGTCGTCTAAGATGCAGCACATGGCCGGCCATAATAGCCGCATCAAGACCGGACCAGCTCTTGTCCATAAAAATTTCCCCAATTCCATCACTTACCCACTGACAAATGCCCTCTTCAAGCCACCGGGGAAGGCTGCGACTGCTAATGTGGCGGTGCAGCAAAAGATGACACAATTCATGCTTAAAGGTTACGTACAGGGAAAAAGGGCGCAGGTTCATCCTGGAATAATCAATGACGATCATTTTTTTTTCAGGAACCGCAAACGCAACAAAAAGTTCGTTGCGAGATAGTTTCCGGAAGGACTGTGTATTTTTAACCAGGACGACCTGGGGCCTAATATCCAAACTCCAGACAAAAAAATTTTCCAACTCCTGTTTGAGATCCGGATAAAGGCGCAGGACTTCATCGGCTGCACTTTCCAGAGACGGTTCATAAGCAACAATCACATCATCATTTTGCAATACCAATGGTTGCGCCATTGCGGGAAATTGCAAAAAGAAAATTGCCATCAGGCCGGCCAGGAAACCGGAATATCTTGTTAATACAGCCCTCATAAATATTATTAGATTATGTGGTAATATTATGGACAAAAGACTCCGTTTGCAGCCTTAGCGATTGCTTATAAGGTTCACGGTTCTATGGTTCAGGGTTGATTTCCCCGCCCCGCTCAGCAATGCAATCAATGGGAAAGGGAAAAAAGCGTCAAGGGATTAACCCTAAACCCGTGTACGGTTACGGTTTTTTTGTCACGATTTGGATTCTATTACACTTGGCACTTGAATTCAAACGCTTATTTTTGTTATGAATACCCAATAGGTGTCGTTGCAGAAGGTGTCAGGGTGGAGGCTTTTCATGCAAATACAGGTAGATTGCTACGCCGGATACCGCGGTGAAGAAACCCCCCGTCGTATTTGGATGGCTACCTATAATATCGAGGTAAAAAAAGTGCTGGATCGGTGGCTGGCCCCGGATCATCGCTATTTTAAGGTTATTGGCGATGATAATGCAACCTATATCATTCGACACGACACAATGAAATGGGAGTGGGAATTGGTATTCTACCGGGCGGTACAAGAATTGACTGGAAAAAACAGCGAGTCCGGGCAAAATTGATGGATTTATCGATGGCCTTTTTTTAAAAAGCTGTTATGAAAAGAGACGGGCGGATTTATTCGAAAATATTGTGCGGTTACCCTGATTAAAAAAATTAAAACCAATTTTCTAAATTCTTTTGCAGTTTAGCAACAGTTCACAATCAAAAATAATGGGTCTATGGAGGTAAATCATGAAAGAGGATAAAACGATTGAAATTTTAAAAAGTGCCATTTTGCTGGAAAAAAGAGGACGTGCGTTCTATTCAAAAATTGCACAACAGACATCCGGCAGCGCTGTTAAAGCGTTTTTTGAAATGATGGCGGATGAGGAAGTCAAGCACGTCGAAATTCTGACGGAACAGTTCAGGGCTTACCGGCAAAACCAAAAATTTATTGCGGGAAACTTCCAGGAAGATCACAGCGGCAACATCGCTTCCAAAGTGCTGACGAAAGAATTAAAAGAAGAAATATCTGCCGCCGATTATGAAGCGGCGGCGATTTCAGCGGCGATGGCGATGGAAAAAAACGCAATCCAGCTTTATTCGGACAGAGCATCGGAAGCGACGGATCCAAATGAAAAAGCGCTTTACAAATGGCTGGCTGAATGGGAAATGCAGCATCTGAATTTTCTGGCCGAAATTGATAGAGAACTGACGGAACAGGTCTGGCATGATAATAATTTCTGGCCATTTTAGTTAGCCATTCAATCGATAGATGCAACGATATTTCCGTAAAATTGTGGTGAATTCCCTGCCGACGACAATGGAGTATCAGAATCTTGACAAACCAGGCCCGGGCCAGGGGTTTCATTCTCGTCCCTGGACTGCATTTGGGATGCGTGGTTACGACAAAAGTGTCATCGTCGTCAAAGCTAATCCATTCATAAGCCGCCGGCATCGATCATATTTGCACCCTTGAAGCATGCCTTCGCGGTAATGGTAGAATCTTTTAAATTCTCATCCCGACAGATCGGGGTGGCTTATGAACTGAGTGAATGATATTTCATTCTAGGGAGGACGACTATGCAAAGCCCGTTTCCGTTCGAGTCCATGCTCGTATTCGGCTGTTTGGCCATCATGCTTTTAACCGGTGTTCTTCTCAGGGCTAAAATAACCTTTTTTCAGCATTTTCTTATACCAAGCTGTCTCATTGGAGGCATACTGGGGCTTGTACTGTTAAATACAGGTGTCACGCGTCTGCCGGTGGCGAATCTGGAATCTTTTGCCTACCATTTTTTTAACATTTCCTTTATTTCAGTAGGGTTGACCCGAAACCCAGCCTCTAAAACGACTTTAAAATCCAGCATTCATATTTTCAAGGCCCCCTTATGGATGGCCCTGACCCAATCCGTTATTTTTCCACTCCAGGCCATCACAGGCGGTATGTTTGTTGCTTTGTTCGACATCTTCGGCATAAAGCTTTTTCCAACCTTCGGATTTCTCGTACCGCTGGGATTCGAAGAGGGACCGGGTCAGGCCCTCTCGATTGGGAAGGTCTGGCAGGGATTTGGTTTTGAACATGCCACAACAATCGGGCTTACCTTTGCTGCCATGGGTTTTTTCTTTTCTTTCTTTGTAGGTGTTCCGCTGGTGAACTGGGGTATTCGAAAAGGCTTGTCCGCCCAGGGAATCCGGGCTTTGCCCCATGATTTTTTAGCCGGAATCATATCTAAAAATAAAAAGAAAAAATCGGCCGGTCAACTCACGTTTCATTCCAGCAATTTGGATTCCCTTGCCTTCCATACCGCTGTGGTAGGGCTTGTCTATGTCTTAACCTATGGATTGGTAAAGTACCTTGGACTCATTGTACCTGCTGATATGGCATCCATTTTGTGGGGATTTTTTTTTATTTTTGGCCTAGGCATCGCGCTGAGCATACGCTGGATGATGGAAAAGCTCGGAATCGAACATTTACTCGATCCGGGTATTCAACGAAGGATCACCGGGTGGTCAGTGGATTTTTTGATCATATCAACGGTAATGGCGATAAAATTGACGATCGTGTGGCAATACATTTTGCCTATATCGACAATTTCCCTTGTCACCGGCGTGTTAACGACGTTCATGGTGGTTTATCTGGGAAAAAGAATCTGGTCATACAATTTTGAGCGAACTATTGCAATTTACGGCGCCGTCACCGGAACGGTCTCGTCGGGGCTGCTGCTGCTTCGAATCGCAGATCCAGATTTTGAGACACCGGTTGCCGTCGAAATAGCCTTGATGAATGTGTTTTCAATTCCATCAATCGGTTTTTACCTCGTTTTGGTCAATGGACCCCTGTGGTGGAACTGGACTATCGGTACGACCCTGCTGGTTTTTCTTGGACTCATGATCCTTGCTCTCGGACTAATCCGGGGCTTAAAATTCTGGGGAAAACCTAAGTTTTAGGGACTCCATGATTCTGCAGTTCTCTGTTCAATCCGGCTGCCAAAGCGGCCAGTTGAATCATCAAGAAATCGTACCACAATCCAGCACGTATGCTGTTTTGGTTTTGCCTTTAGGTTTTAAAACCTCCAGAGCGATTGCCATATTATATTTTGGTAAGTCTCGCCACCGCCTCCACATGATATGTATTGGGAAACATATCCACTGGCTGCACCTCCTCAAGCCGGTAGCTTTCCTGCATCATCTGAAGATCCCGGGCCATGGTGGCCGGATTGCAGGAAACATAAAGCATACGACCGACTCCCAATTCCAGCACCTGTTTGACGACATCTTTGTGCATACCGGCCCTGGGCGGATCAATAATCAACACATCCGGTCGTTGCGTAATTTGTGACAGGCATTTGCGAATATCACCCTTGATGAAGCTGCAGTTTGAGATACCGTTTTTGCGACAATTCTTTTCAGCATCCGCCACTGAACTTTCGACAATCTCTATGCCGGTAACAGTTTTGCTATGTTCGGACAGCAGAATCGGAATAGTCCCCGTTCCACTGTAGAGATCCAAGACAGTTTCGGTTCCGGTAAGACCGGCATATTTTGCAACGGTTTTAAAAAGCAGCTCCGCCCCGCGGGTATTGGTCTGGAAAAAAGAATTGGCCGATATTTCAAACTCAAACCCGGCAATTTTATCCGCAATAGTATCCGAACCTGCGAGGGTATGCTCAAATTCGCCAACGGCCACCCCGGCTTTGCGGGATGTGATATTATTTAGCACCGACACCACTTGGGGATACCGCTCCATTAACCGATCAGCCAATGGCTGGACAGTCCGGTGGTCGTCTTCGGCCGTCACAATGTTAACCATCCACTGATCATGGGCCACGGAATGTCTTAGCACCAAAAAGCGCCAGAACCCGATGTGACTGCGCAATCCGTAAACCGGTTTGCCGGAGGATCGCATAAAGGTTCTAACCTCATCCATCAGTTGGTTTCCCAGATCCGGCTGCAACAGACATTCCCGGGTGTCAATGACTTTATGAAACGTGCCGGGTACATGTAGCCCGAGCGCTAACCCCGTATCGACATCGGTTCGTTCCAGTTCATGGGGTAAAAGCCAACGTCTGTCTGAACAGGAAAATTCCATTTTATTGCGATAACCAAAAATAAGTCTGGAAGGAATGGTATCATGGACCCTCACCTCTTTAATGTGCCCGATATGCTCAAGGGAATCCATAACATGCTGCTTTTTATAGATAAGCTGTTGTTCATACTTTAAAAATTGCCACTTGCAGCCCCCGCAAAAACCGCTGTATTCACAAGGTGCGACAATTCTGAAGGGAGATGGCTCGATCAGATCAATCACCCGGGCTTCGGCATAATTTTTTTTCTTCCTGAAAATACGGATGACGCCGCGGTCTCCAGGGACTGTCTGATCGACGAAAATGGCCATACCATCCAAACGGACCAGCCCCCTGCCGCCGAAAGCAACCCCCGTAATTTCAACCTCGGCCTGCAGGCCTTTTTTAATTTTCATGACTCACCATTGCTCCGGGTATTTCCTTGCGGATACTTTTCATTGACTGAGCGGTTCAAGGTTCAGACATAATGGTTACCGTCGAGAAAGAATAGACCTGCCATCCTTGCAAACATGGGTTATATTGGAAGGTTGAATAAACCAACGGTTCAATACAGAGCCAAAACCAAGGAGGCAGATCATGGAGAAGAGAATAAAGTATATCGGTTTGGATGTCTACAAAAATTCAATTGCGATTGCAGATCAAGGCCGAGATCAATTGGCTCCAAATTTTGGATTATACTTGACGCAGTTGACGATTTTCTCGTAAATACACATTCAAATGCAGTCCAGGGGCGAGGATACAACCTTGAACCCCTGAACCTTTGAACCCGGGAACGCCTACAAATCAAGGAGAATTAGGATGTCCGCAGATAAATCGATCATTGAAGATATCAGCTTCCTTTCCGATGGTTTTAAATTGAAAGGTTGGTTGCATCTGCCAGCGACCAGTCGTCCACCTGTTGTGATTGGCTGCCACGGTTTATACAGCAGCAGCAGTTCCCCAAAACAAATGGCACTAGCCGACCAATGCAATCGGTTTGGTATTGCTTATTTCCGCTTCGATCACCGCGGTTGCGGCCGCAGCGAGGGTAAATTTGAGGAGGTAACTTCACTCGAGGCCCGCTGCAGGGACCTTGCCGATGCGGTGGCCGTCATCTCCGCCACAACCGATACCAGCGACCGCTTCGGCCTGTTCGGCAGCAGCATGGGCGGTACAGTTTGCCTGAGCGTTGCAGACGATCTTGGCGTCAATACGCTGGTTACATTTGCCGCTCCCATTTGCAGTCGAATCCCGCAAAATGGACTGCCAATATCCAAAAATTCTGATACTGCAAAAAATTTTTTTTACACCCGAAAACGCCCCTTTGACATTACCGACCATCTCCCGGAAATCAGCAATATCCTTATCTTCCACGGTGAGGCGGATAATGTTGTTCCGCTTTCCCACGCCGAAAAAATTTATAACCTGGTGAAAGAGCCAAAAAAATTGATTAGACAAGAGCAGGGCGACCACCCGATGAGCAATGAAGCCCACCAGAAGATCTTTATCAGAGAAGCGTCGCTATGGCTTAGACAGGGGCTGGAGAGGTGAAAAGCTACTCTCAAATAGACTTATAGGGACATAAAATTAGGCCTCCTAAAGATGGCTTTATCTGCCATTGCTTTTAGATTATCAGCATCCAATTAATAATTTAAATTTGACATGAGTGCTACATTGTATTAATAGTAATGTGGATTATTTGCGATTCAACACGAACTTTTGACTAAAGTCAAGGAAACGGCCTTTCTTCTCTGCCAACATAATATCTATGAAAAACTTTGCGGACAACCCAACAGGTAATTTGATCGATCTTAACAGGATGGACACGCGTTTTGGCGCCGAAGTTAAACGACGATCCGGTGTTGATTTTTATTCATGCTGGCATTGTAAAAGCTGTGTCAACGGATGTCCTTTCTCCCAGGCCATGGATTATGCGCCCAATGGTATCATCCGGCTTATGCAGCTGGGACAGAAACAGCAAGCATTGCAAAGTTCAACCATATGGATCTGTGTCGGCTGTAACACCTGTTCGATCCAATGCCCCAATGCCATTGATATCCCGGGAATAAATGACACCCTGCGTGAAATCGCCATCGAAGAAGGGGTTGCCGTGGCAGAACCCGATATTTATAACTTGCACAGAGAAGTTTTACACTCTATTGAACGTTACGGCAGAACTCACAAGCTGGAAATAATGATGCGCTATAAGCTGCGCAAAAAGGATTGGTTTACGGATTTTGCTGTCGGCTTGAAAATGCTGGCCAAAAGAAAACTTGATTTGCTGCCGTCAAGAATCAGTGACATTAGAAAAATCAAACGACTGTTTAGGCCAAAACTAACGGTTTAATCTCATGAAAGCGCAAATCATGACAGAATTGTCCTATTATCCGGGATGCTCTCTGGCCTCCACCGCCCGTGAAAACAATGAATCCCTTATTTATCTGTTCAAGCACCTCGGTTTTGAATTAATCGAGCTGGAAGATTGGAACTGTTGCGGCAGCTCTTCAGCCCATAGCGTCAATACCGATATTGCTTTCGATCTGGCCAGTCGCAACCTTTCCCTGGCCCCGCCGGGAAAGCCGTTGCTGGTTGCATGTCCCAGTTGTCTTTTACGGCTGCGGCACGCCTACCTCAAATTAAAAACGGACCCGGATGCCCGTGAACATTATGAAAAAACATGGGGCCGCGCTTTCGACAAGAATCTTGAAATAGTACATTTTTTCGAGATCTTGGATAGATTAGACTTGTTGAATTTCGCAAAAGATCAGACCGAGCGCCTGAATGGCCTGCGGTTCGTGTCCTATTACGGCTGCATGCTCGCCCGCCCCCCTGCACTGCGCTATGAAAAAAATTATCATGGTCTGATTGAAAAAATAATGTCATCGCTGGGGGCTACACCGGTTAAATGGGCCTATTCCTCCCGCTGCTGCGGCACGTTCCTCACAGTTGCCCGTCCGGACATCGTCACACCCATGGTTAACGAAATAATTGAAGGTGCCGTCCAGGTCGATGCCGATTGCATCGTAACGGCTTGTGCCATGTGTCACATGAACCTGGAAGTTCGCTGTTCACTTAAAAAAAAGGTTCCGGTGCTGCATTTTTCAGAGGTTCTTTCGTTGGCTCTGGGGTTGGCCGAAAAGAAACAAAAAGGATGGTTTGCAAGGCATCTGGTAGATCCCCGGCCGCTGCTTAAAACAATGCACCTTTTGAGATAGCTGCCTGAACTTTTTTCTGAGATTTTTCTCGAAAAAAGTGGCCTTTGTCAATTGCAGATTGGATATTTATGGTATGCGATCTATTTTATTTTTGTGTTTTGCTATTTGAAATTTTTTAATTGCTGAAACCTAACACCGTGGATTCCTTAAAACATGTTATTAAATAAAACCCGATAAGAGCCTTATTTACTTTAAAATTTAAGCCTTGGCTTCGAGCTTTGAACTTCAACATATTTATCCAAAAACATTTTCACAGCAGGTTTATAACCCGGCGTCTTACTGGAGTCACTGTGACCCACACCGGGCGCGACATAAAGCTCTGCCTGTCCCGATGAGAAGCTGTTTTTCAGCTTCCAGGCAAATTGCAGCGGGAAGCGACGATCTTTTTCACCGTGAATCAACATTACCTGCATTTTTAACGACGGGGCCAGACGTGCCGGACTCATGGCAGCTAGTCTGTTTTTATAAAACAGGTTCATCCAACATACTATCATCGGACCGAAAATCATGCCGAAAAAAGGATTCACCCACCGATACAGGCTCAACAGCGCCTCTTTTGTATCCGCATAGCAAGCTTCCAGAAAAAGGAGTTTAATTTTATCCGGATTTCTGTCGGCAGCAATAATGGCAGCTGCTGCGCCGGCCGAATGGCCGTACAAAATAACCGGCTCATCCACCCAGGTCAGTACCGCTTCGATATCCTCACAAAATTTAAATGCATTCATAAATCTGCGTGGGCTGGATTGCCCGTGGTCCCTGGCACTGTGAATGACCGTCGTAAACCCCCAGCGACCAAAATTCCTGGCCCGGGAGACCATACGGTCCCGGTTGCGACCCCACCCATGTGCAAAAATCACCGTACCCCGTGATCGGCCGTCAGGTTCTATTCGCCATACTTCCAAAAAACCTCCGTCGCCGGAGGGTATTTTATTATCAAGGATTTTACCCCAACCCGGGGTGTCTTGCACGGAATTGCGAGGAATTTGTTGGACAAGATAGGTTAAAAACAACGTGAAAAGCAAATACAGCAGCAGGATGCCGCCCGTAACATATAAAATTATCTGCATCAGTGCGTGATTCCCAGAAGTTTTCGCCGCAACAAATCAAGTGCGGTCGTCGCAAAGACGTGCTTGTTCATCCACCGGTTGCCAAAAGTAAAGTTGAACCGATACCCGTGGACTGATTCAGCATCAGCAAGACCCATGCAGACCGTTCCTACAGGTTTGTCATCCGTGGCACCGCCCGGTCCGGCAATTCCACTGACGGAAAGTCCGTATGTTGCACAAGAGATCTGCTGCACTCCCCGGGCCATTTCTTTGGCAGTTTGCTCGGATACGGCGCCATATTGTTCTAAAGTCCGGGCAGTCACATCAAGGATCTTCATTTTAAGCTGATTGGAATATGTGACCGCAGAAAAAACGAAATAATCCGAGCTTCCCGGCACATTGGTCAACAAATCGGCAATCAGCCCTCCCGTGCAGCTTTCAGCAACCGCCATACGGGCATTTTTTTGCCTCAGGAGATTACCCACCACTTTTTCCATGGACTCACCGGTACCTGAAAATACCTTATCCCCCAGCTTCCGGTAAACCCAGCGGGCAGCCTCTTCCAATTCTGCTCGCAGACCCTCCTCATCAATTCCGTGGGCATAAAACTTGACTTGAATTTCAGGAAATATAGCTCGAAAACCGAGCTTTATCTGCGGAAACCGTTGATCAAATCCGTCCAAATATTCGCCAGTGGCGGATTCTGTCAAACCGAAGGTGGAAAGGGTTTTGATCCATCTGATGCCTGCATCCGGTCCCTGCAGTTCTTTGATCCGGACAATAACTTGATCCGCCAGCATCCGCCGAATTTCAAATGGGACTCCGGGCAAAAAGAAAAAATCGCATCGCTCTATTCGTAAATGAAATCCGGGTGCTGTACCAACAGGGTTGTTTAGACATTGGGCGCCTACAGGCAATAGCGCCTGTTTTTTATTGGAGTCCGTCAATGGTCGTTTACAGGCTTTAAGAAAATTTTCAACTGACGCCAGGCCCCGGATATCAAAATCCATATCCACATCTGCCGATCTAGCAGCTGCTGCGGCAGTCAGATCATCATCGTTAGGACCCAGTCCACCGGTCACAACGGCAATATCAGATCGCTGACTTATTTCCTTTAGAATGGTGACGATTTCTGCCGGATCATCCCCAATAGAACTGTGACGGGTAACTTCGATGCCCGTTTCTTCCAGTTTTTGGGCGATGTAAGCGGAGTTGCTGTCTACCAGTGCGCCGGATCGGATTTCGTCTCCGATGGCTAAAATTTCTGCGATCATACTTTAATATTTACTTTATAACAATTTAAATTAATATATTATTATGCATGTATAATAAATAGATATCCGCCACACTTGTAGTCCGGTGGATTCTCGATAATTAAGATTTTCCACAACCTTAATCCGGCGGATCTAAGACAAACATCGAAGGGGAGACAGACACATCCGCCCAGTATCTTTGAACTTCGAGTTGGAAACCCATGCCTTCGTCGCTTGAGATGCTCAACACTAAGGGAACCTGATATTTATTAGCAACTTGCATCTTGTCAAATCGTGCACGATAAATCAATGACCCGGACCGATTAAAAAATTCTATTTGACGGACTTGGATTTTATCTTCATCCAGATATATTTTTTCGACGATGCCATACCACCTTCTTTTCAGTACCAGAACATAGCCGGTGCCGGAATTCTGCCGGTGTAATACTGCGGAATGATGCTCGCGAAGTGGTGTCCGGCCAGCCAATAACATAATAATATCGCTGGGTTTAATAGGTACCGAGACGATACGCTGCAAGCTGGCATCCGTGGCTGGAATCTTTTTGTAAAAAGGCTCTCCCGGTCGGGCCTCATAGTAATAAAACCATATTCCGTCACTTACCATCTTGATTGCCGGAAGCCCGGATACCAATACTACGATACTTATTTTGGACGTTTCCGATCCGATCCACGCAATCCGTTCATCAATCTTTTTTCCTCCCTTTTGCCAGACTGTAATTTTCCCGATACCTTTAAAGTTTTTTAATGTATGGTTTTGCTTGCTCAGGGTAAGGATCACCATCCGGGCTTCCGCCCTCGTGGCTAGTTCCTCGGGCTCAGAGGTCTTGCGGGAAAGGCTGCTGCATCCGGTCAGCAAAATCGCAACCAAAATTATAATTATTACAGGTTGCAGATTATAATCATACCGTACGAATCTCATCGGTTCATCATCTCCAGGCAATGGGAGAGCTCCAGTCTGGATAGTCGCAAATAGACTCATATGGGCTTAAATTTTGATCTCATTTTTGTTCCGACTTTTAAAAAGTTTCAGGTGTCAGGTTTCAGGGTGGGGGCACCCATGAGTTGAATCCTGACACCTGAAACTATAGACCCGTAAATGGTAAAAAAACCGGGACAAAATATGGAGAACCTATAACGTCCCAGAAAGGTAGTATGTCCACTGGTTTTGTAAATTGGGTTGTAATCGAAAACCGACGGCCGTCGTCAGGACCCGGTTGTTTTCAGTTGCCGGATCTTTTCCTGTAGTGCTTCTTTATCTTTTTCTTTAATTTTCAACGATTTCTGGTAAAATTTCAATGCGTTCGGCTTATCGTTCAGCTTCTGATATACATCGCCCATATGTTCCAGCATGATGGGGTCATCAGGCACTAAGTCAACAGCTTTTTTTATATATTTTAGAGCCTTGTCGAACTGTCCTTTTTTAAAATAAACCCACCCCAGACTATCGGTAATATAGCCGTCGTTGGGTTTGTATTTTAAGGCTTCTTTGATAAGACTCTCGGCTTCATCCAGGTTCCGCCCTAGATCAGCATAAGTATAACCGAGGTAATTCAAGGCATTGGCATGTTTAGGGTCGAGGGCGATGACTTTTTGCATGATTTCAATGGAAGCCTCTTTTTTATTCCATTTGTCATAGACGACGCCCAGACGAAAATAGTAGCGCGGATTATCCGGCTCTATTTCAATGGCTTGATTGATGTAATCCACGGCCTTTTCGTAATCGCCGATCTCTTCATAAAAGGTTCCCAGATAATATTTAAAATCGGGGTTGTCCGGATCCTTTGCCATGGCCGAATTTAAGAATTGGATTGCTTTTTCGTTTTTTTGCTGGTCCTGATATATAAAAGCCACATGCACCACGGCATCCTGAAAAAATTTGGACTTCTGTGTAACTTTTTCAAAATGAATGAGTGCCATGTCATTGTTTTTGAGTCCATAGTAGGCTATTCCCGCCAGGTGGTGGATGTCAGGGTTATCAGGCGCACCCTTCAGCATTCCGTTTATGACAACCAGGGCTTCATCAAATTTCTTAGGGTCGATGTACAGTTGAATGACATTGATGATTACCTCAAATTCATTTTGACTTCTTACCCCCAGCTTGATCAGGTATTTTTCGGCCTTTTTTTCCATCCCCTGCTGATGATAATAATATCCGAGTTCCAAGGCTGCCCGCACATTACCGGGATTGCTCTGGAGAATTTTTTCGTATTGCCCAATGACTTTCTTGGTTTTCCCCCGAGTTTTGTAAATATCAATAAGTTCAAATCTTGCTTCGGAACGACCAGGTTTTAATTCAAGTGCCCTGCGAAATTCCGTCTCCGCTTCTTTAAGCCTGCCCTGTCTGGCATAAATTCTGCCAAGATAAAAATGCCCGGTATAAGATCCGGGAAAATTTTCAAGTTCCCGTTTGAAAACTTCTCCGGCACGCTCAATGTCTCCGGTTTTCATGTACAGACCGCCCAGCAATGAATAAATTCTTTGTTGTTTGGGGTCTATAGCAAGTATTTTTTTATATATGACAATAGCGTCATCGGTCTCTTTGCGAACCTGTTTGATTCCGCCGTAAATTATGAGCGATTTTATATCCTTGGGATTTTTTTGCAGCATCCCCTCCAATAGCTCCATGGCCTTATCATTTTCCTTATTCTGCAAATAAACCGTGACCAGCTCTCGCCGCAGATAGGAAGACTCCGGATCAAGTTCAATCGCTTTTTGGAGTAGTACAACAGCCTTGTCCAGATTGCCTTTTTTTCTTTGAAGCTGAGCTACGGTGAAGTAGTAATACTGATTTTCCGGGCCATAAGAATCATTGGGTTTCGTTTTTGCCGGGGTTGGCTTGATTGGGTTGGCTGTACAACCGATAGCAAATAAAATAATAAATACTGATATGATTCGCTTTAAACGAAAGGTCTTCATAAGTTAAATCATCCTGTTAATTCACCGGCTATACCCATGTGAAGAACACTTAAAGTGTTAATCTGCGCCACCGTCATTCAGTATAAGAAGCAAAATCGGGGATTTCTTTTTTAAAAAATTCCCGCATCTTTTTAATGATATTTTTTTCCACCTGGCGAACGCGTTCCCTTGAAATCCCGTATCGATCTCCGATTTCCTGCAAGGTAACGGGATTGTCGGAAAAAATTCGCAAGTCAAATATCTCTATTTCGCGAGGCGTCATTTTTTTTCTGAATTCAGCAATTTTGTTATGCAGCAGGGCTTCGATTTCTTTTTTGGATACCTGGTCCTCTATGGATTCAGTTGCGGTGCTTAAAAATTCGATTCGTTCCGTATCGGAATCTTCCTTTAACGGAGCATCCAGGGAAACATCCCAGCCATCAAGGCGCTGGTCCATATCGACGATTTCTCTTTCGGAAACACCCAGTCTTTCCGAAAGGAGTTTGGGCTTCGGTTCAAAGCCCATATCAATTAATTTCTGTTTTTCCTTTTTCAGTTTGAAAAATAATTTGCGCTGCCCCTGTGTCGTTCCGATTTTAACCAGACGCCAGTTGTCCATGATAAACTTCAATATGTATGCTTTTATCCAAAAGGAGGCATAATAAGAGAATTTGACATTTTTGTAAGGATCAAATTTTTTTACGGCTTGCATCAGCCCGATATTACCCTCCTGAATAAGATCCAGAAGGTTTTGCATCCAAACCCGCTGAAACTCCAGGGCAATTTTTACGACAAGCCTCAGATTGGAGGTAACCAACCGATAAGCAGCTTCTTTATTACCGTGTTCCCTGACTTGAACTCCCAGCTCTTTTTCCTGCTCTCTGGTCAGCAGTTTATAATTGCTGATTTCCGTCAAATAACGTTGAAGCGGATCAAACTTTACCAGGGCCTTATCGGCAGAACGATCCGTCGATGCTCGCTTGCTCTTTGTTGACGCTGCGTTTTTTTTTACAACCGGCTTTTTTGTTGCTTTCTTTTTTATAGTGGTCTTTTTCTTCATAAACATAGCCCGATTGAATGGAAAAATTTCGCTTTCATAAGTTAGGGGCAGAATAATTATTTTTTTTGTGCATTTTGTGACAATCCGCCAAGGCGGAGCATGGGGATAGGTCCACCATCTTCTAAAAATTCAATTTTCCGACGGTTTCTACCACAATTTATATATGGACAGAACACCGGACATATGCTATGTGATCAGGTTATGTGCGCCTGTAGCTCAGCTGGATAGAGCAACGGACTTCTAATCCGTAGGCCGCAGGTTCGAATCCTGCCAGGCGTACCAGAACTAAACCTGACGATCTGACTCCGAGTCGAAATTAGAGATTTTGACCTGAATCAGATTCCGCTAATTGACCGTTTTATCGTATTTCAGCCTTAATATTCTCTGTAGAGACGATTCTACTATACAATAAAATCTAAAAATTTCAATGTATATTTCCCAAAACATTATTCAATTCCGGTTTATCCAGGTTAGACTGTTACGCCCATGAATGGATTAAGCCTGCTCAACCTCATCAAATATACTGCTGTTCTGGTTGCCGCAATCATCATTGGAAACTGGTTTCTGTCCGAATCCAGAAAGGCTAAAACAAATAAAGAACCGTGGTACAGACCCTATGTGTCCGTGCCGGGCTTAATCATTCTTGCAGCCTTGAGTCTGCCACTCATCCTCTTGCTGATCGATGATTAACGAGTTCGCTTGCGAAATAAATTTTCAACCGAACAGATGACCAGAAAAGGTAAATGCAGGATAAAATCAAACAGGATTCCCAGCGTAATCAAAATATAGATACTTGGAAGCCTTAAGGTATAAAAAAGGAGTTTTTTCAAAAAGTCATCGCTAAACCAGGACAAATTGAGTGGCCGTTTTGAGGATCTACTTGATGATGGTTTTATAGTATTTCACCCCGACTATAAATTCCTCGCTGCCATCAAGGGGTATTTTCCGACACCACCGTACTTCTGCCAGATAGCCGTCATAGAATTCAGCATCAATAGCATCCGGTGAAAAATTTTCCATCATAATATATATATCGGATCCCGGCTCAATCGCATTGCAGGCTTCAAAACACATACCACCCTTACAATAGTTGTACATTTGGGCGTTTGCAAACTGGTCGGAATCCTGATAGGCATATATAATCTGGGCTTTGAGATCGTATCGTTTATACTCCCTTTTTTCGTCATAATGCGTCATCCATGCCTCCTGTCGCTGGGATTGGGTATAACAGCTCCCCATTTTACGTCGATATAGCACAGGGAGTTGCTATTACCTAAATATACAGCTTCTGGCTAAGGGACAGCTTTATAGCTAATCAGGTATTATCGTCTATAGAAAGGTTTCTGTCAAATAAAAAGAACCTGGATCAGGGGGTTCAACGTTCAGGGTTCCCGGTTGAAGAGCCCTATCAGCCGCATCCTGGGGAATTTCGCAACTATAGGGGCGGCAAGACTGTAGCATCCAATGGGCGAGAAAATCCAACGCAGCTATTAGCTTGAAACATGAACAACTTCAGATAGTTATAACCTAAAATCTTCAATATCCAATCGTCAATATTCAATTCCCCGATAAAGCGGGATTTACGCTATGCTACGACCCCGCGGGCGGGATCTCCGTTACAGGGAAACCGGTTAAGGCTGTCCGGCTCAGGGGCTTAAGTTGTGCAAAACCGGGCCGATATACAGTGTATAGATCGCGTCATTTTTCATAATAAATTACGAGGACTGGGATAGAGGGAGAAATCTGATATGGGCACCAATAACTTTCTTTTTTTGGAAAATATAGAATGGTTTGACGAAACCGGTCAGGAACTGGTCCATCGTCTCCCGGAACAAGGGTCGGGCGAGATTAAATACGGCGCCCAGTTAACCATTCGGGAAAGCCAGGCAGGCATCTTTTATTATAAAGGCAAAGCAGTCGGGGCATTTGGTCCCGGTCGCCATACGCTAAAAACAGCAAACATCCCGTTGCTGACAAAGATTGCCAGCATACCCTGGGCTATGAAAAGTCCACTCCGAGCAGAGGTATACTTCGTCAACTTGAAGGTTTTCACCAATCTGAAATGGGGGACCCGGGATCCGGTAGCATTTAAGGATTCCGAGCTGGGTCTTGTCCGTCTGAGGGCATTTGGCGTTTTTAATCTTCAAGTGGTGCAGCCGGTATTGTTTATTAACCGTCTGGTGGGAACCCAGGGGATGTATTCAACGGCGGAAATTGAAGAATATTTGAACAGGGTTATCGTATCCAGATTTAACGATTTTATGGGAGAAACCATAGATTCGATTTTAAACCTGCCTTCCAAATACGATGAGCTTTCAGAGGGCCTCGCCAGGCGTTTACACGAAGATTTCAGCCATTTCGGTATTAATCTGACCCATCTTTACATCAACGCCATCACACCGCCTCCCGAGGTTCAGCAGGCTATTGACGACAGAAGCCGCATGGGCGTCTTCGATGATATGAACAAACTCATGCAAATGAAAAGTGCCATGGCCATGGAAAAGGCATCTGAAGCTGAGGGAGGAGCCGGCACGGGAATGGGCACCGGTATGGGACTCATGATGCCGGCGATGTTCGCTCAGTATTTTGCCGGTGCGCTGCCGCAGTCCAAGCAGAAGGAGGATCAGCAGACAATTTCCTGCCCTGATTGTCACCAGTCAATCCCAGTCGATGCTAAATTCTGTCCACAGTGCGGCCATCAGCAACTCGTGTTTAGTCAATGTGCCGCCTGCGGCAAAAATCTCACACCAAGCGCCAAGTTTTGTTCCCGGTGCGGCAATGCGGTGGAAGAAAAGACTCAACCCAAATCTTGCCCTAATTGCGGCAATGAAAACATTTCCGATTCCATCTATTGTAACGAATGCGGCGAAAAGCTATGAGGAAAAACATAGTCATTTCGCTTACAATTGGAATCTATCATTTGAACAAAAACATCGCCCAGGAATCGACCAAGATCCCGATTGTCCATTTTTCGTGCAATCGCGTTAATTAAAGAAGTTAAAGCCATTTTTCAGCAATGAATTACGAGGCCTGAAGGAGCCTGTTATAAATTTTCTCATCGAATATCAGTGCCCCCAGTGCGGGGCACCTGCTATTTTAAAGGAAACAGACCGCCTGTTTACCTGTCAATACTGCCGGGTCAATTCGTATTTGATGACAAATGATTTTTTTCGCTACCTGCTGCCGCATCCCCCTGATGGAAACAAGAATATTGTCTATTTTCCCTACTGGCGATTCAAGGGAATGCTCTTTTTCTGTGGGCCAGCCGGCATACAGAACCGGTTTGTAGACATCAGCCACCAGGCCATTGACGCACCCATTTTCCCCGTTTCCGTCGGTGTACGCAGTCAGGCCATGAAGCTTCGGTTTGCAACCGCTGACACGGATGGTAGATTTCTCAAACCCAGCCAATCTTTTGATAAGTTTCTAAGCACATTCCAGGAAAGATTCGGCAAATCGCTGCCCAAGCCGATTTTACACCAATCCAACATCGGAGAAACCCTCAGTCTGATCTATTCACCGTTTTACCTAACAGATAAATTATATGATGCCATCCTCGATAAACCGGTGTCAGCGAAGCTGCCGGAAGATTTCAATATCGATGATTTCAGCGTAGATTCTCCCCAATGGCAAATCCGTTTTGTTTCCACTTTGTGTCCTAACTGCGGATGGAGTCTGGAGGGCGAACGTAACTCATTGGTGCTGGGTTGTAAAAACTGCAATTCAACCTGGTACCCGGTCGGCAAAAAGCTGAAACAATTAAAATTTGCACAATTTCCAGGCAAAGGCGATACTACGATCTATCTGCCCTTCTGGCGCATAAAAGCCGATATTTCAGGCATCAAGCTTGATTCCTATGCCGATTTGATCGCGGTCGCCAATCTTCCCAGGGTAGTTCAAAACGGCTGGAACGACATTCCTTTTCGATTCTGGATTCCGGCATTTAAAATTCGTCCGAAGGTGTTTCAGCACCTGGCAACCCATACTACGCTTTGCCAGCCCCACGAAAAACTAATCTCCGAAATTCCTGACGCCGCAATCTATCCCACCACCTTACCCATCAAAGAAGCCGTTGAAAGTCTGAAAATTACGTTGGCCGACTTCATGAAACCGCGTAGAACGCTTATGGAGCGGTTCGATGATATCCGGATCGATGCGAAAGGCTTTACCCTCGTATTCATGCCCTTTAATGAGGGCCACCATGAGTTTATTCAACCGGATTTTCAATTGACGATAAATAAAAACATATTGGCGCTATCGACAAATCTTTAAGCAGATCAGGTTTAAATCCACGGCAGCAGATCCTGCGGTTTGTTTATCAGCATCCGGGCACCACCGGCGATTAATTCCTCCGCCGGTCTGAACCCCCAGAGCACACCGATACCGTACATCCCGCTGGCGCAAGCGGTCTGCATGTCAATGGATGTGTCTCCTAAAAAAAGTGTTTCCCGGGGAGCAGTTCCGCATTGTTCGGCAATTTTAAGCGCCGCAGTGGGATCCGGCTTTTTGGGAATTACGCCCGTGGCCCCCAGGATGGTGTTAAAACGGCGGCGAGGTAAAAGCTCTGCAACAATTTGCTGGGTGGCTTCATCGGCCTTATTGGAAAGAATATTGAGCTGG
Source organism: Deltaproteobacteria bacterium (assembly GCA_024277475.1). The sequence goes on along the minus strand of JAJRVC010000709.1, from coordinate 11,814 downwards.
TACCCGGAGCTTATGAAACTTTCAAGCAGTTCTGAAATACCCGGGTAAGGACGGGATTTATGGGTCCAGCGCCGGGCATATTCGGACATCATAAGTTCGACACAGTGGTGAAGATTTTTTTTATTGCGCTCTGATTCCGGGAGGGCCCGTTTGATAAGAGATTCAATGCCATTTCCCACAAAATACTTATAAGCTTGCAGATCATGTTCCCGGTAGCCCAAATCACGTAGAACAATATTGGTTGCTTCAGCAATATCTTCAAGGGTATTTAACAAAGTACCATCTAAATCAAATATGACCGCTTTAAAATTCATTTTTCACTCTTCGGAATACTGCTCCCAATGTTGACAATCTCGTAAAAAGTCAAAATTCTCGAATTTTGATCACACAACCTATTGAAATTATTAAGTGTGAAATTTTATTTTTGTGGTTTTTGTGCCTTTTTGCGGCCACATCAATGTTAATCAGAACATAGAATGCCCTTCATCCCATATTGAGTGAAACGGATTTATAACAAGATGAAGACAGGGTCCCCTTGATACGAGCCACCGGACTTTTTTCAACCTGGAACGATGACCCCGAATTGCCTGACCTGTATAGTATAAAAATACGGCTATAGATGTCAAAGAGAAAGTAGCATGCTCTGATTATCATTGCTTGACACTTGAACAGGTTTTAACTATCGTTTTGTGAGTAACCGGAACAACCACATAGGGTTTTCCTGTATGATACCATCCCAAATGCTCCCAATGAATATTTTGATTGATCAATACCTGAATTATCTGCTGGTTGAAAAGGGGCTTTCCAAAATCACTTTGGAATCCTACAGTCGAGATCTGATCCGATATCAGGAATTCGTACAGGATAGCGGCGCCCGGAGTATTTCTGAAACCGATACTGCTTTGATCCTAAAACATATGATTGCACTGCGCAATACCGGCCTAGGTGCTCGATCCAGGGCCAGGCACCTGGTATCGATAAGAGGCTTTTACCGCTTTGCGGCCCAGGAAAAAGTGCTCAAACATGATCCGTCCCACTTAGTTGATCTTCCGAAAACGGGTCTTAAGCTGCCGGATGTCCTGTCGGTCGATGAAATCTCGGAGTTGCTGGGCACCCCGGACACTATTAAACCAGTCGGAGCAAGAGACGCCGCCATGCTTGAACTTTTATATGCTGCCGGATTGAGAGTATCCGAACTTGTTAATCTGAAACTGCAGAATGTAAATTTAGAAGCTGGTTTTGTGAGAGTACTTGGTAAAGGCTCAAAAGAACGGGTGGTTCCCATCGGATTGCATGCCAAAGAAAAAATCGAGTTTTACCTGGAACATTCGAGAAAAGCCCTCTTGAAAAATCGGGTCAGTTCTTACATCTTCGTTGCCCGGGCGGCCAAACCGATGACCCGTCAGGGTTTTTGGAAACTGCTGCGGCGCTATGGAGACTTGGCGCATCTGAAAAAAAAAATCACTCCCCACAGTTTGAGGCATTCATTTGCCACTCACCTGTTGGAAAGAGGCGCAGACTTGAGAGCCGTGCAGGTAATGCTCGGCCACGTCGACATCTCAACCACCCAGATTTACACTCACGTCACCCGCAAGCATCTTAAAGATTTGCACAAACGCTTTCATCCGAGAGGATGACCCGGAACAAGGACTAAGTTCGCTTCACTCACGTTCCCTGTTGCCGATCAAGAAAATGGCTGCAAAAAGCATCGTGATTCCAATAAATTGTATAAATTTTGATTGAATAAACATTGACACCCAGTAATTTTTCATTTAAACAGACAGTTTTTTTAGATGCATCGTAAAAGCTCAGTCACTAAGACACAAAGGCACAAAAAGGAAAAGGAATCGTGGCCTTATCAGAAATGAATGCTAATCCATTGGGCTGGTGGCAGCCCGCACAGAAGCAGCTTACAACAGGCGACCAAGCGCTATTGGACGGAATTAATCGGGTCACCCATCCCCTTTTTCTGATCAATTGTGACGGTACAATAGCGGTATCCCGGGAAGGCACCATAACCATTGGAAACAAAAAACCATCCGGATCGGATGTGCTGCCACTATTAGGTTATGTACCGGCCCTGCATCCGAAGAATTTAGGCGATTCGCAATTCAAAAAAACCCATAACCTGCGCTATGCTTATGTGGTTGGGGCCATGGCCAATGGAATCACATCTGTTGAAATGGTTGAGGAAACCGGACGTAATGGAATGATCGGTTTTTTTGGCGCTGCCGGGCTTTTGCCGGATGAGATCGAAGCCGCCATCAACTTGCTGCAGGGTCGCATGGGTTCCCTTCCTTTCGGTATCAATCTGATTCACAGCCCGGCGGATCCGGAGCTTGAAGCTGCCACGGTGGATCTGTACATTAGACGCGGGATCAAATTAATCAGCGCTTCGGCCTATCTGGATCTTACACTTCCTCTGGTTTATTACCGCGTCAACGGTCTCCATCGTGACAACAAGGGAAACATCATTTGTCCCGGCAAGGTCGTTGCGAAAGTGTCACGGATCGAGGTCGCCCGAAAATTTCTTTCACCGCCACCGGAAAAATTTTTAAAATTACTGGTTGATAAAAATCTAATAACATCTGAGCAGTCTGCGTTAGCCGCTAAAATTCCGATGGCGGATGACTTGACCGCCGAGGCAGATTCCGGCGGTCATACGGATAAGCGGCCGGCTTTGACGCTTTTACCGACCATGCTGGCACTGCGTGATGAAATCACGGTTAAATATGGCTATGTAAATCCGGTACGTATCGGACTGGCCGGCGGTATTGCCACACCGGATTCAACCGCGGCCGCTTTTGCCATGGGTGCCGGCTTTGTGCTCACAGGATCGATAAACCAGGCATGCCTGGAAGCCGGAACGTCGGACACGGTCGGCCGCATGCTGGCCGAAGCCGAACAAGCAGACGTAACCATGGCGCCTTCAGCCGATATGTTCGAACTCGGAGTTAAGGTTCAGGTGCTAAAACGCGGAACCATGTTCGCTTTACGGGCGGCCAAACTCTACGAGTTGTATTCCCGCTATGACAGTTATGCGGAGATACCTGCCAGCCAGCGTGAAATTCTTCAAAAGGATATTTTTAAATGCAGTTTTCAGGAAGAATGGGAACAAACAAGAAATTTTTTTGTACAACGGGACCCGAAACAAATAGAAATTGCCGAAATTAAACCCAAACACAAGATGGCCCTCGTCTTTCGTTCCTATCTTGGGCGCTCTTCGACCTGGGCAAGCACCGGTGACCCGTCAAGAAAAATCGACTATCAAATTTGGTGCGGCCCCTCAATGGGCGCCTTTAACCAGTGGGTAAAAGGCACATTTCTTGAAAAACGCGAAAATCGCAAAACCGTCACCGTGGCAATGAATCTGATGTTCGGTGCGGCTGTAGCCACCCGGGTCAATTGGTTGCGTCATCAGGGGATTATCCTGCCCCGCAAGGCAGGAAAATTTTACCCACATGAATTATCGCAAATTATAGAATTGCTGGATGAATCGTAAGAGTTCACAGATTATGGGTTCAGAGTTCAAATTAAGTATAAGCAAGCTTGATTTAGCCGCAAAAAGGCACAAAAAGCACAAAAATAAAATTTCACACTTAATAATTTCAACCGGTTATAAGATCGAGACTCGATAATTTCGACTTTTTACGAGATTATCAAGTTTGCCGAAAAAAAGATAAGCATGAACGGCGAACCCTGAACTTTTTAGTCCTGAAGACGATTTAAAAACCTCTTGCGAAATTGGCTTATATTTAAAACACGATAATTTTCAGCATTCATGCGGAGAGATTCACTTTCTTTTGGACCGATGGATGATTCAATAAAATGCTCTCGTAGCACCCGAATCCCGTGAAGATTGGTGGCATCAACGGAGAGCGTGCCTCTGGCCCAATAGGACAAACCTCGATCGTTGTCATGGCGCATCGCTTGACTGCTGATTGCAAGTTGATAATAATTAACATCAGGAGTCGCATTTTTCGCTGATTCTGAAGTCTTGGAAAAGTAAAAATAAAAATCATGATCCACCAACCATTGATGCAAATCGGCCAGAATTTGTTTTGTTTCTGGAATTGAGAATTTCAGATCTCCCACCAGATGACCTCCGAGAACCACTGTAAATACCTCATCCGGATTATACTGCCGCGCATAACCCGACTGTAATCCTCCCAGTGGATCGGGCGGCAAAAATTCACGGGTCCAGCGTTTCCATCTGGCAAGGTTGATATTGAATTTTTTGGACAGCGCCTTGTTCGTGTAAAACTTGATCATGATAGGGTTGCTTGAATATTGAGAAAATGAGCTAAAATTTTTAATGACAAAAGTTATTAAGTTGATACACCAATATATCAACTAAATATTTTTAAAGCAACCTCTTGAAAATATCTTTCATTAATACTATATTTGTATATTGAATATATCCTGCCAGGTTTCCCAGACAAAAAGCCGGCCGGGAAAGGACAAACTGAGTATGCCTGACAATTACCCGGTGGCCATCATTGGAATGGGATGTTTGTTTCCAAAATCAACGGGTCTCAAAGAATATTGGAAATTGCTCTATCACGGCAGGGATGCCATCACTGAAGTCCCCGACTCCCACTGGTCCCCTGCCGATTATTATGACACGGATCCTAAAACTCCGGACCGTGTATACTGCAAGCGGGGTGGATTTCTTGAACCCGTCTCATTTGACCCATCCGAATTCGGCATTCCTCCCTCTTCTCTCGAAGCCACTGACACGTCCCAACTCTTGGGATTGCTGGTTGCAAGGATGGCCCTGGAAGATTGCGGATACGGCAACGACCGGGACTTTGATCGGGATCGCACGTCCGTCATCATAGGCGTTACCGGAACCCAGGAATTGGTTATTCCGTTAAGTTCTAGGCTTGGTCACCCCATGTGGCGTAAAGCCCTGGAAGATTCTGCCATACCTCCGGCAAAAACCGAAGAAATCATTAAAAAAATTTCAGATTCCTACATCCCCTGGCAGGAAAATTCATTCCCGGGTCTTCTCGGCAATGTGGTGGCCGGCAGAATAAGCAATCGCCTGGATTTGCGGGGTACCAACTGCGTTGTGGACGCCGCTTGTGCAAGTTCGTTGAGTGCCATCCATCTTGCCTCCCTCGAATTGATGTCCGGTCGAAGTGATATGGTCGTCACCGGCGGGGTGGATACGCTCAATGACATTTTTATGCACATGTGCTTTTCTAAGACCCATACGCTATCCGCAACCGGAGACGCCCGTCCTTTTTCAAAAGATGCCGACGGCACCGTTCTGGGTGAAGGCATTGGGATCCTGGTGTTAAAAAGACTTGAAGATGCTCAAAAAGACGGAAATAAAATTTATGCAGTAATCAAAGGACTTGGCTCTTCAAGCGACGGTAAATCGCAAAGTATCTATTCACCTAATGTTGAAGGGCAAATCAAGGCCTTGCGGATGGCCTATGAAAATGCCGGTATCAATCCCGCCACCGTCGGATTGATCGAAGCCCACGGTACAGGCACCCGGGTCGGCGACAAAGTCGAGTTCAAAGCCCTAAGCCGGATATTTGAAGAATCCGCTACTAACGGTAGCAAATGCGCTCTGGGTTCCGTCAAATCCATGATCGGTCATACCAAAGCATCCGCCGGCGCCGCCGGTTTGATCAAAGCGGCCCTTGGCCTTTATCATAAAGTATTGCCGCCCACGTTGAAAGCTGAAACACCGGATCCGGATCTGAAAATTGAGAACAGTCATTTTTACTTGAATTCTTCCACCCGGCCCTGGTTTTCAGGAAATGGCCATCCTCGCCGGGCGGGTGTCAGTGCGTTTGGTTTTGGCGGCAGTAATTTTCACATTGTGCTTGAAGAATACCTTCCAGTCAAGACCGAAATATCCTGGGACGGAAGCATTGAAATCATGGCCTTCTCCGCTGCACGTAAAAATGAACTGATCCGCAGTGTCAAAGCGTACCAGGACGATGTGGTGAACGGTTTATCCGATGATCTGTTTAGAATCAGGGCGGCTGAATCCCGTAAAAATTTTTCAGCCGAGCATTCCCATCGTCTTTTGATGGTTCATGAACAGAATTTTAAAAAATTAGAGCTTTTCAACCGTGCATTATACGCTTTGAATTCCTCAAACAAACGTGATTCTCTGAATCTTAAAAATATCTACATCGGTGGCCCTGAAAAAACCGGAAAACTTGCTTTTGTCTTTCCTGGACAGGGAAGCCAGTACCTTGGAATGGGACGGGATTTTGTCTGCACATTCCCCCAGGCCATGAAGGCCCTGGAAAAGGCCAATAAAAAATTTAAAGGCCGGGGACTTCTCACCGATCGAATCTACCCCCCGACGGCGCACACACCTGAAGAACGGCAAAGGCAGGAAGAAACCTTAAAAAGAACCGATATTGCCCAACCGGCTATTGGCGCCGTCAGCCTGGCGATGCTGAAAATGTTGCAGAAGTTCGCAATTAGCCCAGATGCAACCTGTGGGCACAGTTTTGGAGAATTGACGGCGCTATGCGCGGCCGGATGGATCGATGAACAGGCCCTGACGGAACTTTCCTTCACCCGCGGTCACCTCATGGCAGCGGCCGGGGCACATCACGATGCACCCGAAGGCGCCATGCTGGCCGTGCAGGCACCATTGGACGAACTGGAAGCCCTGATAGAACATTCAACTCAAAAAATTGTTATCGCCAACCGCAATAGTCCCCGCCAGGGGGTTTTGTCCGGTACGATATCCGCCATAATTGATATCGAGAAAATTTGCAGAAAAAAGAAAATCAATGCCGTTAGGTTGCCGGTTTCGACGGCTTTTCACAGTGATCTGGTCAAAGATGCCGCCCGGCCTTTTTTAGATGCATTAAAAAAAGTACCCATAAATCCAACTGCCGTCAAAGTATTTTCCAATACAACCGGGGAAGCATATCCCACCGAACCGGATGAAGCCCGGACACTGTTGGGCAACCATTTGGTCTGTCCCGTTGACTTCGTCAAAGAGATTGAAAATCTGTTTGCTTTCGGCGTACGCACGTTTGTGGAAATCGGACCTAAGTCCGTTCTGACCGGGCTAATTTCAGCCATCCTTCATGATCACAATTTTGAGGCTGTGGCACTGGATGCTTCGATCGGAAAAACACACGGTGTCGCTGATCTGGCCAGATTGCTCTGTCGTCTTGCATCCATTGGTTATCCGTTGGCGTTAGCCGGATGGGAAGGCCCGCTATCATCGGCCCGAAAGCCGCGTATGAATGTACTTTTAAGCGGCACGAATTATAAAGCGCGGAAAACAGAGACAGTTGAGGGCGGTCGCCGGCCCATAGGGACCTACGCCCCGGAGGGAAGGCGGCCTCCGGCCCATAGGGGCCTGCGCCCCGGCGGGAAGGCGGAAGGCGGAATTTCAGACGACAGAAGGCAGAGTGCAAGGATGAATAGCCGAAAACCATCCGCCCCAAGCGATTCAAACGAACTGAACCATTTAAACGAGTTTCCAGCTGCAGAGAGCAAGGAGCAGCCGCCAAAAATCGCCGGCCACCAACGACCAAAACCATCTAAACGAACTTACAAACAAAAAACCATCATGAATAAAAATGACGACAATCAATCAGAACTTATCCTGGATGCTTTAAAGGTGGTTTCCCGGGGTTTGCAATCGATGCAACACCTTCACGCTGAAACGGCCCGGACGCACCAGATGTTTTTGGAATCACAAACCGAGGCCAATCGCGCGTTGCAGGAAATGATGATAAATACCCAGCGTCTGGCGGAAAGATCGCTGGGCATCAGTATGGAACCGGGCAGGCAGGCTTCCATCCCTCAATATCGGCCCGCGCCACCCCATGAACTGCAGCCGCAGGAAAATGATATCACCATTGCAGACATCGATAATTCTGTCGTCCCGACAAAAACCGGATCTCCTTTGAATACCCCGAAAATATTCCCAATCCCGGTCCAACCCGAATTTCATGAAGGGGCTGCGAATGGATATTCGCCGGGCATAACCGATAGTGGTTCTCAAATCAAAAAAGCCGATCCATTTCGACCGGATCAAAAAATAATTGAAACAGCGATGTTGGAAGTGGTCAGCCGGCTGACCGGATATCCGGTGGAAATGCTTGGTCTGGACATGGACATCGAGGCTGAGTTGGGGATTGATTCTATCAAAAGAGTGGAAATTTTATCCGCCCTTGAAGAAAAAATGCCCGACTTGCACACGGTTTCGCCTGAAATTATGGGCAGTCTCAAAACGCTGGGACAAATTGTCGAATTCATGGTGGGATCCGATGAGGGACCAACAAATCAAAATCAGGCCGATAACAGCATTCAAGATCCACCCAATTCAGTTGAAGAAAAAATACACGACCCTTCCAACAATCCTCAGAACAAAATCGTGAAAACGACGCTGGAGATCGTCAGCCGGCTGACCGGATATCCGGTGGAAATGCTCGGCCTGGACATGGATATAGAAGCTGAGTTGGGGATTGATTCTATCAAAAGAGTGGAAATTTTATCCGCCCTTGAAGAAAAAATGCCTGATCTGCCCGCGGTTTCCCCTGAAATCATGGGAACTTTGAAGACCTTGGGACAAATAGCTGAATATCTCGGCAACTCCCCAAACCCCGAAGCTCCCCGGGAACAATCCGGTACTGCGCAGGTGACAGTTCCAGCCAGTTCGGACGACCCTGGCATCGAAGCATCGCTCAGATCCGACCCACCGTTACCCGATCCGGATGTATTAGAAATTCCCCGCAATGTGGTAACAGTGGTGGAAGCGCCTGAGATTTCCGCTTTTCCCTTAACAATTGCCGGGAACAAAACGGTCTTTGTAACGCAGGACAACTCCGGTCTGTCCGCGCACATCGCTGAAGAACTGGCAAAGCTGGGTATTAATACCGCCATTATTAATCTGGCTGGATCAATGCCTGAGAATCAGCTTTCCGAAGCGGCCGGCCTGGTAATTGTGCAGGATCCTGCATCTTACAAAATGGAACAAGACCTGAAAGACGCCTTCACTCTAACCCAACAAATGGCGCTATATCTGCTGGCCGCAAATGAAGGCGATACTTTGTTTGCAACCGTCAGCCGTATGGACGGCGCCTTTGGTTTCAAGCAACACGAAACCATTCGTCCGGTGCAGGGCGGACTGGCCGGACTGGCAAAAACAGCCGCCATCGAATGGGAAAATATCTGCTGCCATGCCATCGATATCGCTGCAAACCACTCGGACCACCGTAACATTGCGGCGGCTGTTGTAAAGGAAATTCTGACTCCGGGTCCGGTGGAAATCGGCCTTGGTTCGCAATACCGCTGTACATTAACCCTGGAGCCCAAACCCTATCCCGCCGGTCGGATAAATCTGGATTCCGACGATGTGGTCGTCATCAGTGGCGGCGCGAGGGGAATTACTTCCGCCGCGGCGTTGGCACTTGCAAGACACGCCAGACCTCGCTTGGTTCTTTTGGGCAGTTCGCCCAATCCCGTGACTGAGCCACTTTGGCTGTCATCCCTGGAAGATCAGGCCTTGACGAAAAAAGCCATTTTATCAAACAAATTTAAGGACAAAACGTCATCACCAGCCGAAATAGAAAAATTATACAAAAGCTACATGACGAATCGTGAAATCAGCCGAAATCTGGCGACATTAAAATCAACCGGAGCGGATGTCCATTATTACTCGGTGGACATCCGTAATTTTAAAGACGTCCGTACAATTATTGATGTCATCCGCTTAGATCTCGGCCCTATTGCAGCTATCATCCATGGTGCCGGCGTGCTGGAAGATCGCCTGATCATCGATAAAACTCCCGATCAATTTGAGCGGGTTTTCGATACCAAAGTCAGGGGATTTAAAAATCTAATAAAGGCCACACATAATGATTCCTTAAAATACCTGGTGGTTTTTTCCTCAGTCGCCGCACGATTCGGCAACAGGGGACAGGTGGATTATGCCATGGCCAATGAGGCGTTAAACAAAATCGCTCAGGCCGAATCATCCATCCGGGATAGTTGCCGGGTTATCGCAATCAACTGGGGGCCCTGGGACGGCGGCATGGTGACACCGGGTTTGAGACGCGAGTTTGAGCGCCGGGGCATCCATTTGATTCCTACTGACGAGGGAGCCAGGTGCCTGATTCATGAAATGATGACGGACAAAAATGCTGCGGTGGAAGTTGTCATCGGGGCTGAGATAGAAGACCGCAAAGATCTGAAACGGCCTGCACTGCTGAAATCTCCGCCGGTCAGTAAAAAACAGCAACTTGGCCTGTGCTTTGAACGTGAAATCGATATCTCGCAATATCCTGTGCTGAAATCCCATATCATAGACGACAAGCCGGTGGTGCCACTGGCACTGATGACAGAATGGTTTGCCCATGGCGCTCTGCATCAAAACCCCGGACTGATCCTGCATGGTCTGGACGATATTCAAGTTCTAAAAGGAATTCGCCTGGAGCACGAAAAGTACCCGATTCGCCTGTTTGCCGGTAAACCCAAAAAAAATGGTGAGTTTTTTGAAGTGACAGTTGAATTGAGGGGCGGCAAAGAGACCGGACAGGATGTGATCCATTCGCGAGCCAGGGCCATTTTAAGTGATCACCTGATTCCGGCTCCTCCGTATCAATTCTCCAAGGCTATGATTGCCGGGGCTTATACAAAAAAAATCCAGGACGTCTACGATGAAATTCTTTTTCACGGCTTGCAGCTTCGCGGCATTCGCAAAATTGTCAGTTGTTCATCCCGTGGAATGGTGGCTCATATTTCATCGGCGCCCAGGCCGCGGGAATGGATTGCTTCCCCCTTGAGGGATCGATGGATTGCCGATCCTCTGGTGCTGGATTGTGCCTTCCAGATGGCAATTTTATGGTGTTTTGAAGAAAAAGAAACTGTCTCACTGCCAAGTTACGCAACCTCCTATCGTCAGTATCGGCATCAATTCCCAGCTGAGGGTGTAACCGCGGTGCTGGAAGTAAGTGAAGTTACCAACCGAAAAATGCGAGGAAATTTTACATTTTCCGATTCCAATGGTGAAATTGTGGCACGCCTGACCGGTTATCAAGCGATATTGGACACATCCCTGCTCAAGGCCTTTAAACCACGACATAGAGCTTTAGCCTGAGTCGCGGGTTGCCGTCTTGTTAGCTTTAAAGTTGAAAAAACCAGGGCAGAGCGATGGCAATACAAACCCACTAAACGGTTTTTTCAATGTTCTTGTTAACATCTGCCGGAATGCCGGAAAAATCTATGGCTTCTATGCTTGACACAAAGCCTTTGCAAGGCTGGCAGTATTTTTTAGGCTTTCCTCTTCCGCTCCAAAGCAGTTTCATTCTATGGGTGGTGCCGCATTTCGGACAAATACACTCGACTGTAAGACCGTCGCGCTCATTGGCTCCAGCGTGATAAACACTGCTTCGTTCTTCTTCTAAACAATAGCTATTACTGGTTGCTGGCATTTTCGTACCTCTCTTTGGTCCCTGCAAATTTCCAGTACTTTTTGGTGGCAGGACTTGCCAAATACCCAAAATTCACCAGATTCAACCTGTCATTATCAAACTCCTACCTGTTTGGTTCCGATTTATCCGGGTTAAAGGTTTACGGGAAGCCCTTGGATCAGTATAAATCATCTCTAAATATCCTTGCCGACCGTTCAACCACTTCTTTTTTTTTCGTATTTTCTAACAAGATCGTCGATGGCCTCCTCCAAGAGGAGACCGATGGATTTATCCTCATCAACTGCAAGATGCTTCAAAGCTTTGAGGCAATTCACATCAAGTCTGGTGGAAAATGTCTTTTTCTGGTCCATACTAATATAATTATAATATTTTTATCTTT
>JAJRVC010000708.1 GCA_024277475.1 Deltaproteobacteria bacterium | reverse complement strand
CTCTCTCTCCCTTGAAAGGGGAATGATAGTTAAGGCAACAAGCAATAAAATTTCAGTTCCACCCATCCGGGTCTCCTGATAAACGGGTTAAGTGTTTCTTTAACGTAGCAGAATTCCCCCTAACAGAATAAAATTTTTAAGCAAAAGAAGCAGGTCTATTTCTCGTCATTACGAAGAGTCGAAAGCGATGTGGCAATCCAGAACAAATAAAAGAACATCTTTGGCAGAGCAACTTACCGATAAAGTAGAATATTATTCAGTCTGGATCGCCGCACTCCCTCTGGTCGTTCGCGATGACGTGTAGAGGGAGTGTTTGTCTTTCCTTAATTTAGAGGGGAAGGTAAATCACCCCAGCCCTCTTTGAGAAAGAGGGGGATCAATTAGAGTAACCCCCTCAGTCCCCCTTCTCAGGAGGATGGCTACCAATCTACGTCATCGCGCCACTCGGCGTGGGGCCAGAGTGGCGATCCAATTTTTTCTGGATTGCTTCGTCACCGTTGGTTCCTCGCAATCAACCAAATCCAGAAGCTTGAGGGTGATGGTATCGCAGTAAAGGAATAGACCTATTGAGTCCAGCGTCACGCTGGGAATTTTTTGACGATTAAGACGGAGTTGATGCCGAACATGCCGAAGGAGTTGTTCATGATGTAATTTACGGAGGGAAGCTTTTCCGGTGTATTGGCAACGAGATTATTCACCGCACATTCCGGATCGAGGTCATCGAGGTTGATGGTGGGATGCACCATATTGTCTTCAAAGGCTGGCAAATTACCGGATAATTCCAGGGTGCCTGCTGCGCCCATGGTATGGCCGATAAAACTTTTTGTGTTGTTGATGCGGGTTTTGCTGTCGTTACCGAACACATCGCGAAGGGCTTTGGTTTCCTGAATATCGCCCATCTGCGTTGCTGTGGCATGGGCGTTGAGAATGTCGATGTCGTCCGGTTTGAGTCCCGCTTTGTCGAGAGCCAGACGCATGCACTGGGACTGCCTTCCCGGGTCTGGCAAAATAAAATCAATGGCATCGGAGTTGGTAGCATAGCCGACAATTTCGCCATAAATTTTTGCACCGCGTTTTTCGGCATCTTCCAGTCGTTCGAGGGTGTAGACGCATCCGCCTTCGGAGCAAACAATGCCATTGCGGTTTTTATCGAACGGACGACTTGCTTTTGTCGGGTCTTCATGTTCGGCAAGTGCGCCTTCACTTTTGAAGCTGGCAAAAATACCGAAGGTATGGATGCTTTCAGAAACACCCCCGGCCAATGCCAGGTCTACTTCCCCCAGTCGCAACATTTGCACTCCCTGAATGACCCCCATATTGCCCGCAGCACAGGCCGCGCCGATGGTGTAATGCGGACCGGTGATTTTCATATTCAAGGTGACTTCACCGGCAGGATTGTTGGACACGGTTCTGGGATTATGATGATGCGACCAGAACTTTACGTCGTAGCCGTATTTACTGATATTGTAGACTTCATTTTCTGTTTCAACATTGCCGTGCTCGGTGGTTCCGAGATAAACCCCGACTCTTGACCGGTCGATTGATTCCAGATCGATGTTCGCATCGGCAAACGCTTCCCGGGAACAATAGATGGCGACCGAGCCGACACGGGTTCCGCGTCGTCGTTCTTTTTTCTTTTGGTATTTGGTTTCATCAAAATCGCAAACTCCGGCAATCACCTTGCCCATATAGCGTGTTTCATACTCCTGCACCCCGGAAACTCCGTTGAGCAGGTTATGGCGAAACTCTTTCAGGTTGTTGCCGTTAGGGGCTGTCAACCCGATACCGGTTATGACTATACGTGAATTGATCATTTTTAGTTAACAGTCTTGGTTAGCAATGCCACAGCGTATGCAGCAATGCCTTCTTCTCTGCCTGCGAATCCTAATTTTTCTGTTGTTGTGGCTTTTATGTTTATTTGACTGACATCTATTGCCATCGCTTGTGCGATGTTCTTTTTCATTTCAGGTAAAAACGCAGCCAATTTTGGTTTTTGCGCCACGATGATAGAATCAATATTGGCAACTTCGAACCCTTTTTCCCGACAAAGACGCATGACCTGTTCCAACAGGATAATACTTGAGATGCCTTTCCATTGCGGGTCGGTATCCGGAAAATGTGCGCCGATATCTCCCGCGCCGATGGCACCCAACAAGGCATCACATAACGCGTGCAGGAGGACATCGGCATCGGAATGACCATCAAGCCCTGTCGTGTGCGGAACATCAACGCCGCCGAGTATCAGCTTTCGGCCTGCAACCAGACGGTGTACATCGTAACCGTTGCCTATGCGAATAATGGGTGAGTTCATTAATTATATTAAGAACCCCCTGAATCCCCCTTGTCAGGGGGAATTATTGGAAGCTCCCATCAGAAGCTTGAATATTATAGTATCGCGGACAACAGCCCCGACCTATTGCGTCCCATGCTAATGGGCGACGGTGATTAGTTTTGTGGTTTCTTCGCGAGCCCATTGATCGGCGTTCAATACATCCTGCAAATCGTTTAATGGCGATGGGCTGTGATTATGCATCACCATGCGAATAAGCTCTGCAATATCTTTATAAGGGATGAGTTCATCGAGGAATGCCTGCACCGCAATTTCATTTGCCGCATTGAGTATGGCGGGCATGGTTTGTCCTGTTTCCAT
>JAJRVC010000707.1 GCA_024277475.1 Deltaproteobacteria bacterium | reverse complement strand
TGTGGTTTGCACACCCGACGCAGCTCTCGCAATCCGGCCACAGGGTGCGGCACCGAACAAAATACGAAGGTGGCAAAAACCGTATCGAAAAAGTGGTCCGGAAAAGCAAGCTGCTGGACGTCCATCTCCAGCAGGGTAACGTTGATGCCCTTTTTGATCGCTTTTTTGCGCGCACGTTTGAGCATGCGGGAGCTGAAGTCGATGGCCATGATCTCAACTCCCGCGGGATAGTAGGTCATGTTTTTTCCGGTGCCCACACCGATTTCCAGGACCTGTTCGCCTTGAACGCTGCCTGGCAGCTTTTGTCGCCACGTGCCAAACCGTAACAGCTCCAGTGGGATTTCAATGAAATCAAAAAGAAAGGCGATGCGATTATAGCGGTTTTGGATATCATTGCGGCTGGATGTTTTTCGCATAGTCTAAGACCCATGGTAAATTTTTAGAGTTGGTATGCCGAATAGAGGGTAGTTGCGGTCCACGTTGCCGATTCCCAGCCCTAGGATGTGATTGCTGCAAAAAATCTGGGGAGCGTCGTAAAAGTCGTTGAAACCATAGGGCGCCACATCATAGTCAGCCAGGACCATGAAGGGTATTTTGCGCTCGGTCATCCGGTCGGCAAAATGCGGATGGGAGACAGTTAAAAATTGAAACCCTTCGGGGCCGCAGCCGGTCTGGTGTCCCAGTTTTTTTCGCAGTTGGGAAACCGTCATGTGAACATATCGTTCACCGGTCTGCAGTCCGGCATAATAAAAACCTTTGGGTCGGGTCGGAGCCCCGGGGCGCAGCCGGATATCTTCCGGTTTTTCAAAGTCTACGTACTCACATTGCCATGTTTTGCCCTTGCGGCATTTGTCGCCATAGTTCCAGGCCAGCTTTGCGGATAAAATTACATCCGAATGTCCTGTGCCGTCATCGCCGAATCCGTAAAACAAAACCGTGCCGATAAAGCCTTCCAGCCGATCCTCATTGGTCAAGAGCGGCAGCACCGTCAGCTTATCAAATTCATCACCGTCGATGCCCCAGCCCATTTTGCGATTGGCCCTGCGCCAGGCCTTGACCTGGTCGGGCAGGGGAAGAATCTGATCATTGCGTATTTGCGGCCGGCTCTTGGTAAATATTTTTCGAAGTCTGGCAATCGGTGACATGGGGTAAAAATTCCGTTTCGCAATAAATTCAGAACTCCTGATGTGTCGTAAAATCGGATGCTACAGAAATGTCTTTGATTGCATTAATAATACTGAATTTGGGCGAATAGTTCTGAATTTATGTCTTATTTTTGGTTGAATCTGTTGCATCTTGAATTTACGCATATCTTTGCTACAAATTTTGTAGATTCTTTAGTTAACAGGGCTTCCCAAGGAGTTTTTCCGATTGAGGTCAGGAGCCCTGAATTAGTTATGAGCAAACTGCGTGCCAGAGTCGGTCTTACCATACGAAAGCCATAACCTTTAAGGGTTCAAATAAAAAATTTGTTCGGGGCTTTTTCCCGCAGGTGCAAAAAAAATTCGCAGTTTCTGGATTTAATGCTCCCCAAATGGATAAAAACTTCTCACTTATTGTTTTGGGAGAAATTAGAAAAAATTAAAAGGCATCAAATAAGCTATGATACCAGCAAGTTAAAAGTATTTTCGGGGAGCGGCACACATTTTGCTGAATTTGTGCAGGACAAAGACGGATTTGGATCGGTCTTTTTTATGAATCGGCGGATAACATGAATGAATGTTTAGACAATATCTTTGAAACCGGCAAGGTCATCAACGACAAGTGGGTTATCCTGGAATTAATCGGCAAGGGCGCCATGGGAGAAGTTTACCGCGCGCACCAGGTGAATCTCAGGCGGGATGTCGCTATTAAGGTAATCTCCCGGCAGTGGCTGCAGTCCCTGGAAGAAGACGAAGAAGAAGTTGAAACCGCCCTGCAGCGATTTAAACGTGAGGTGCAGGCCATGGCCCGGGTGCGACATGCCAATGTGCTGCAGATCTTCGATTATGGTTCCGCGGTGATTCAAAAGGATACGACGGCCTGCCCGGTGGAATTCATCTGTATGGAGTATGTGGCCGGCAATACTTTGCGTTCCACCATGCCTGCGGAAGGCTTCTACCCCGAACAGGAGCTGGTTCGGTCGTGGTTGAAAGATTACTTTTTGCCGGTGCTCAAAGGCGTCCAGGCCATACATGTCCTGGATATCGTTCACCGGGACCTGAAACCTGAAAACATCATGATCGACGGCCGTATACCCAAAATTGCCGATTTTGGTCTGGCCCGGTCAAATCGTCTGAAGCAGGTCACCGGTTCCATGGAGATCCGGGGTACGGTCCATTACATGTCGCCGGAGCACTTTTTTAATTTCAAGCGGGCGGATCAGCGGGCCGATATTTATTCCCTGGGAAAAATTTTGTTTGAAGCCCTTGTCGGCAAGATGAACAAAAAGACCCCTCCATTTAAAAGCGTCGGGCTGGAAAACCCCGGAACTCCTTTTTTGCAGAAGCTGGATCTGGTTATCCGGCAAGCCACGGCCGAAAAAAAAGAAGAACGCTTCGATTCGGTGGACAAACTGTACCAGGCTCTTGAAGGTGCCATCGGCGGTTTGAACCGGGACGTTGCCACCGATAACGCGACAGCGCCGGGGCGTATCCGGTTGCTGAACCGGTCGCTGTGGATCTGGGCGGTCGTGGCCGTCGTGCTGGTTTCCATGGCGGTGATGACTTTCCGGCATTTAATGGACAGCCGGAACCAATTGCCGGCCGAAAAGCGGGAATCCACGGCTATCCGGCTCAAACGGTTGCCCTCTGCAGGGCATGTCATCCTGGCCGAAGATGGCGCCAGCTTGCGCTTCGTGCCCGGCGGCACGGTTACCCTGCCTGACAACCGGGGTGGATTGGCTCCCAGGGAGATGAAGATCGATCCATTTTATATGGACGAAACCCCGGTTACCAATCACCAGTATGTGGAATTTTTAAACCGCAATCTTTCACGAATTACCACGGCAAGAGGAGTCGTGCGCGATGAAGAAGATATCTGGCTGTTTCTGGGAGAAGTATATGCCGGATATGAACCCATTGCTTTCCGTAACGGAAAATTTAAAATTATCAACGCCGCCACTGCCTCCTACCCGGTCTTGCGGGTAACACCAGAGGGAGCGGCTGCCTATGCGGGGTTTTACAACCGACAACTGCCGACTTACGCGCAGTGGTTTGCTGCCTTAGGCAAGGGCGGCAGCGCGCGGCGGCGGGGGTCCGCCAAAGCAGCCGGCAGTGACCGGGAGACAGAGCCGGCGGAGATGCGTCGGATGATGGACCGGATGATGGCGGGGCCGGAGAAAACCGGTGGTTTGCAAATGAACCGTTCTTTACAATCCTTGATTCCTGTGATAGATCTTAAACCAAATGCTTCCGGAATTCGGGGACTCAACGGACGTCTTGGCGAATGGGGCCTGGAGTTTGCAAAGGCCAGGTCCCGGGATAAAGTACGGGATGCATCTTACGTGGTGCTGGGCGGCACCGGAAAAGGCTCCCGGCGGAATTCAATTCCGGCGCCCATCAGCCGGCAGCCCTGGGAAGCCTTTGAGGATGTCGGGTTTCGTTGTGTCCGCAGTGTCCAAACCGATTTTACCGGAAGTATTTCAAACACTTCCAATTCGCTTCGAGGGAAGGAGAAAATAAAAAAATGAAAAAATACTTATTGCTCGGGATTTGCGTATTTTTCTGGATGGCCGGCAGTGCCGCTGCGGTAGAGATTGCCTGGATGCAGGTTCAGCACCGGGAATATGCCGGGGTGTAAATTTTGAATCGACTCGGTTTCGGCCTGATCGATGACCGCGAGATCTATCTTTCCGATGGCCGGGACATAAAAAAAGTGAGTCTGTTGAATCCGGCCGGCAAGGAGCTGAAATTGTCGACGGTCAAATTTGATTCCACCGATGAGATCTTTGGCTCCTATAATGCCAAAAACAGCCGCTGGTATTACGCCGGATCCTGGCAGTTTGACAGCTGGTTCAGTGCCCGAATCCTGGACACCCTGGAGCCCGGCGTCTACTGGCTGAAGATTACCACCGCCGCCGGCAAGCTGGTCGAACGCACCTTTGCCTTCAACAAGCAGCTTGCACTGCCCTTTATCGATACCGCTTCGTTTCAGTTAACCCCGGATAGCCAAGGTAACCTGACCTGGACCTGGAAGATACCGCCTGAACTGGGTCCATTGAGCCTGAGCAACAAGCTGCGGGCCAGGGCCGCCATGGACATCTTTAAAGATCGAAAAAGCACAGGCTATTTTTCCATAGTCCTGCCCGTTCACATGGGCTATGTGTTTATTCCGGCCCCAGTGGTAAACGCGATAAATCAGAAAGGCGACCGCTTTGAATTAAAGGTCTATCTGGAGACACGGGATAAAAACAACCGGACCTATTCCAGGCCGCACCGGGTAGATGGTAAACTTCCCTGACCCGGATCCGTTGCGGGGAACTAATTGCCACAAACTTAAGCTACTATACTTCTTAAAAGACCGTGCATTTAACTATTGGTGCCGGTTGGCGCGGCGGGCGGGCCATTATGAAATTATATTGGTGTCAGGTGTCGGGTGTCGGGGAGCTGAGGTGCTGAATCCTCATATGAAACTACACATAGTTGGAACAGCGAACCGCAGAATAACGAAGGATGGAATCGCTGCGCTCTGTCTTTTTTAAAATTTACAGAATACATAAAAGGAAAACAGGGAGAGAAGTTATGAGGCATTTCGTAACTAATGTGGTGAAATGGAGTTGGGGGCTGCTGAGCGTGGGGTTGTTTCTTGCCGGGCCGGCTACCGCCGATACGGTGTCTACCATCTGGGCGCCGCCGGCGTTGGCTCAACTTATCCAGGAGGGCATTGCAGGTAACAACGAGATTAAAAGCCTGGAAGAACGGGTGGAAAGTTTGAAAGAAGAGATTTCCTTCGCCGGTTCTCTGGACGACCCGCGGTTAGGTTTTGCAATCTTGAATCTGCCGGTGGATTCCTTCCGATTTGACCGGGAAGCCATGACCCAGAAGCAGATTTTTATCGCCCAGAAATTTCCCTGGTTTGGAAAATTAGACCTCAGGACTCAGCGGGCCACCTTAAAGGCTGTTCGTATGCAAGCCGTACTGGATGCCAAGCGCCTGGAGCTGGCTCGCAAAATTGCCGTTGCCTATTATGAACTAGGTTTTGTGGCCGCCGGCCTGAAGATAAATGCACAACTGACGGACATACTCAGCCAGTTGCTGGGTGTCGCCGAGACCCGCTACGCTACGGGCCGCGGTCTTCAACAGGACGTGCTCCAGGCCCAGGTGGAGTTAAGCAAGCTTTTGGATGAAAAGATTCAACTGGATAAACGCAGCCGCACCCTGGAAGATCGGATCAATGAACTGCTCAATCGCGGAAGCTTCACATCAGTATCGCCGCCAAGAGACTTGAGCTACCCCGACCTCCAGCTGAATGTGGAAAATCTTCAGAACAAAGCTTTAAAAAAGAACCCGCAGCTGCGAGTTAGACAGGCTGATATTGACATCGCCGCAAAGGAGATTGATCTGGCCCGCAAAGACTACTGGCCGGACATGGACGTCAAACTGGCTTACGGTCAGCGGGACGAAGATTTTACCGAACGGGATTTGTCGGACTTTGTTTCCGCTTCGGTGACGATGAACAT
>JAJRVC010000706.1 GCA_024277475.1 Deltaproteobacteria bacterium | reverse complement strand
TATGGACGCAAAGCCCTGGAGGTTTGTATGGATGCTGCGGGATACTCTATGCAATACAAGCTGTACACGGTTGCCGTGCTGCGTTGGTTGAAACAGGCGTTTGGAGATCGGTCCGATGCAAGCAGCCGGTTCGGCGGCGTATTTTATTTTTTTATCCGCGGCATGGGGACGGGAAACGGGAACGGAATTCATTTTGTTTCGCCGGCTGAGGTGGGCACCCTGGAGGAACTTGAGTCAGAAATTAGAGGCCGGATATCCGGCACGGTTGAATAATTAATGAATGATTTTAACGGAGCCCACAGCATCATGACAGTTTTTAATGATAGCGAAGATCAGTTTATAGAACACCTGGTCGCTTTCAAGATATTTGAGGGAACGGAAAAAACGACGATTGCACCGCTTGTACCGTTTATCCGCCAAATGGAGCTCTCCTTGCTGGATTACATGACCCTCAGGGACCTAATTGAATTTGGTGATTGTCGGGGGGATCTGCCGCTTGCTGTGGTGTTGATGGCCATGTTCGCCGGCCTTCAGGAAGGCAGCCTCTGCCTGAATCTCGATCAAAGACAATTCTCAAACCATTTGCCTGCCAGTGATAGAAAAACTGTGAAGACCATTTTGGACGATTTTTTATCCGGTCTCGCAGCGGGCCGGTATCAAAAACTGATTACGAAAAACGGCGCAGAATATTTGCCGTTGATCCTGGATGAGTCAAGCGGCAGGGATTTGCTCTATTTTCAAAAGTATCATGTGCACGAAAAGCGACTTAAAAATCGAATGGAAGCATTTTTAAAAGCAACGGTTTCATTAACCCCTCAAGATCAAAAGATTGACGCACTCATTGACGAGATCTATGCTGATCGGCTTGCCATCCGGGTGGGATCAAGCGATAGCCCGATTGCAAGAGATCCGCAGCAAATAGAGGCCATCCGGCTGGCTCTGAAATTCCAGTTTTCAATCATTTCCGGTGGGCCGGGAACCGGTAAGACCTCACTGATGGTCAATATTCTTCGTTGCCTTGTTCGAGAAGATATCCCGGTATCCCGCATTATCCTTGGGGCGCCCACCGGGCGTGCAGCCCAAAGAATGACCGAAACGGTTCAAAACAACCTCGCTTCCATCCGGGAGCTCTCTTCCTGCGATTCGGCCCTTTTGGATCTGAAGGGCAGCACCTTACATAAAATCCTGGGTTACAGAAGCTATCAGCACGAGTTTTATTATCGGGAGACGAATCCGCTGCCTGCATCCGTGGTGGTGGTCGATGAAGTCTCCATGGTCGATGTCGTCATGCTGGACAAATTTCTCCAGGCCGTCGATCCGGCGCAAACAAAGCTTATTTTACTGGGAGATAAAAATCAGTTGCCTTCCGTGGAGGCCGGGGCTGTTTTTGCAGAAATGATTCCGGATGGGATCCGGGCGGCAAGATTCAAAGAGCGGTTTGTTGTTTTGCAAAAGGTTTACCGTTCGGGAACCAATCTTCTGAAACTGGCAACTCAAGCCAATCAGGGTGCTTTCCCGCCGTTTAAAGCCGTTGCTTTTGACAAGGCACTGTCGCAAGCCGCGGATCAATGGGCTTTTGTCACTGCAGAAAGTTTCGGCAACTGGCAGGAACACCTTTATCAGTGGGTAAACGTTCAGTATCTTAGCCCGATATCCGGTGATGAAGAAAGCTATGCGGCTTTAATCACAAGGGCGGGGATGATGATAGCCGACAACATCACATCATCCGAAGAGGGAAGGTCTTTATTGGGCCGGATATTTTCGGTGGTCGAACGGGCGAGAATATTGTCCTTTCTTCGAAGTGGCATCTATGGGTGTACGGTCATCAATGACGTGATTGCCGATTACCTGATCCATTTTTTTGATCCTTCAGCCAAAGGGCAATCGGACGGTTTTTCCGGCGCCCTGGTGATCATTACCCGCAATGACTATTCAAAAGAGCTCTTCAACGGGGATGTCGGGGTTATAATTAAAGATACCAACGAGACATACAGGGCATTTTTTCATCGCTCCGGCACCTATATCAGCTTTCCGGTGAATCTTTTGCCATCCTGGGAATTTGCTTTTGCCATGACGGTTCACAAGAGCCAGGGTTCAGAGTTTGATGACGTCCTGCTGGTCCTGCCCGATGATGAAAACCATAGGCTGCTTACCCGGGAGATTGTCTACACGGGTATAACCAGGGCCAAAAAGCGGGTGCTGTTGTATGGCACGCGGCCGGCTTTGAATACTGCGCTGCAAAAGAAAATTAAGCGGCAATCGGGTTTGATGTGGTAGTGGGTAGGTCTGCAGACAGGAATTCCAACCTCCTCTGAAAGGCGCATAAGATCCAGTGCAAAGGGAACACAGAACCCATAGATATCAGCGCGTGTGATATCTTCGAAATGGCATCGCGACCAATAACCGAACCCAATTTGAATTCTGAACAGGTTTTATCCGTGGATTGAATGTCCTTCCGCTTTATGAGCCAATTCGAGCATGATTTCAGACAGGGTTGGATGTGCATGAATGGTCTCGCCGATATCTTTAACAGTCGCTGCAAGCCGAACAGCAAGGGTCGATTCGGCAATGAGATCCGTGGCATGGGGCCCTATGATATGAACTCCGAGTACCTTTCCGTTATTCGCATCGGAAATGACTTTAGCTTCACCGCTAATTTCTCCCATTACCTGTGCCTTTCCGATGGAGCGGAAGAGAACACTTTCCGTACGAATTTCAAACCCTCCTTCAATAGCCTGCTGTTCGGAAAGTCCGACGCAGGCTACTTCAGGGGAGGTAAAAATTGCTGAGGGAACCGCACTATAATCCATTTTGCGATTCGAGCCCATCGTGTTTTCGGCTGCAACAATTCCTTCGGTCGAGGCCACATGGGCCAGCATAATCCGGGATGGACCTAAGATATCGCCAATGGCGTATACATTATCCACATTGGTTTGCATTTGCTCGTCAGCGACAATCCATCCTTTTTTATCCGTCCGCACTCCGATGTTTTCCAGTCCAATGCCGAAACTGTTCGGCTGGCGTCCAATGCAGACTAACATTTTATCCACTGAACAAATCAACTGTTCCTTGTCCTTATACGACGGATTTTTTAAGAATGGAGACGGCCCTATAGCCACCTGCAAGCGTCCGGCTGCTTTCTCACAATCAATCACCGTCCGGTTTAATAAACATTTGATCTTCCGTTTTTTCATCTCGCGCAGTATCACTTTTGAGCAGGACTCATCTACTGACGGCAACAGCAGCAAACGAGACAGTGCCTCCACAAGCGTGACCGATGCGCCCAAAGAGGACAGCATGCAGGCAAATTCGCAACCGATAACACCACCGCCTACAATTAAAATGGTCTCCGGCACTTTCTCAAGATTCAGGGCGTGATTGCTGGAAAGCACTCTGTGCCCGTCAAAAGAAAAGTTTGGAATCATAGCAGGTCGGGTGCCGGTGGCAAGAATCAGCCGGTCCCAGCTTATTGTCGCCTCATCACCAGCCGGACCTTTTGCTGACGCCATCCCCGGGCCTTTGATGAATCCGGAGCCCTTCAGATAACCGATTTGGTAATTTTTGAATAGTTTGAGAATTCCCGAGGCCTGATTCTTGACGACTGCCTGCTTGCGGGCCATCAATTTTTGCATATTCAGCTGAACCGATCCTTTCAGATCAATCCCGAAGTGATCGGCACGATGAAATTTCTCTATAAGTTCGGCGGTCGTTATCATTACTTTTGAGGGAATACACCCCCAGTTAAGACAGGTGCCGCCAACATTGTCGTCTTCGATGACAGTTACTTCCGCCCCCAATTGAGCTGCGCGAATGGCAGCTACATACCCCCCCGGCCCAGCTCCGATAATTAAAACTCTGGGTTTCATTTTTGACAACTCCTGGATTTGGATTTCATATAGCCTGGTCGGCATTAAATTTTCGGTATTCAGCCACTCAGACAGGGATTGCGAGCGGCTTTGGTCTCATCCAGTCTGCGAACTTTGGAAATTCGAGGGGCTTCGGTAAGCAGATCCGGACTTTCTGCTGTTTCCCTGGCGATGGCTTTCATTGCTTCAACAAAGGCATCAAGATCGGCTTTACATTCCGTTTCGGTTGGCTCGATCATTATGGCGCCTTTCACCACGAGGGGGAAATATATCGTGGGGGGATGAAACCCGTATTCAATCAAACGCTTGGCAATATCTAGGGTGGTCACATGGTAGGGTTCCTGATTCTTGTCGGTAAAAACGCATTCGTGCATGCACGGCCGGTCGTAAGGAAGGTGATAGTGGTTCTTAAGTTTTTCCTTGATGTAACTGGCATTCAGCACGGCAAGTTGGGAAGCTTTCTTCAGATTTTTACTCCCCATGCTGCGGATATAGCTGTAAGCTCGGACGAGGATGCCGAAATTACCATAAAATGCATGCAGTTTGCCAACCGAATCCGGGAAATTTTCCGAAAGCTCATATTCCCCGTCCTTCTCAAGCACGCGTGGTACCGGCAAGAACTGCTGAAGATTCCTGGTAACACATACCGGTCCCGCACCGGGGCCGCCACCGCCGTGCGGCGTTGAAAACGTTTTGTGCAGATTCAGATGCAGCACATCCACCCCGCTATCCGCCATGTTCACGTACCCCATAACAGCATTCATATTGGCCCCATCCGCGTAGACCAATCCGCCTTTGCTGTGGACGATTTCGGCAACTTCTTGAATATTCTCTTCAAAAAGACCCAACGTGTTCGGGTTCGTTACCATGATTCCGGCCGTATCCTCATCCATGAGTGCAGCAACGGTCTCAGGTGACAACACGCCGTTCGGATTGGATTGGACGGCAATCGATTTAAATCCGCACAGGGCGGCACTGGCAGGATTAGTGCCGTGGGATGTGTCCGGAATGAGAATTTTCGAGCGCCTTTCGCCCTTGCTTTTGTGGTTGGCAAAAAAGATCAACATGCCGGTCAGCTCGCCTTGAGCCCCGGCCGCCGGCTGCAGACTTACCGCAGCCATACCGGTAATGGCTGCCAGATATTGCTCCAATTCATACATGAGCTGCAAAGTGCCTTGGCATAGTTCATCAGGAAGCAAAGGATGGGCACTCGCAAAACCCGGCAAATTTGCTTGACGTTCATTGGTTTTGGGGTTGTACTTCATGG
This sequence comes from Deltaproteobacteria bacterium, assembly GCA_024277475.1. The sequence goes on along the minus strand of JAJRVC010000706.1, from coordinate 801 downwards.
TGCAGGATCCCAGCGGGTACATGCCGGTATCCACGCTAAAATTCCACTGGGAAAGGCGTATGTAATGCCGGACCACATCGACTTCACTTAAATCCGGGGCTTTGGGATTTTCACCAATCATGCCCTCATCCAGGGGGGCGGTGTCGACATCCGATCGCGGCATTGAAAAGCCGGATCGCCCTGTAACACTTTTCTCCCAAAGAAGCGGCTCATTAAAAATCAATCCGTTTGTGCCAATGGTACCATTCATGATGCAACCTCCTGAACCAGAGTATCCATATCTTCCTTAGAAATGGTTTCAGTTACGCACAGCAGATAATGACCGTCCAACTCGGGGTAATATTCGCCGAGCGGCAGACCGGCAACAATTTTTTTTCCAAGCAATCTCTGGTAAGTTCGATCAAAATTGTTGGGGAATTGGACCACGAACTCGTTGAAGGTAGGCGTCTTAAAAGGAATCAAAAAGCCGGCTTCTTTGAATACCTTTTTTAGATATTCGGATTTATCGAAGTTTAATCGCGCGAGCCTTCGAATACCAGATCCACCGAGTGTAGCCATATATATGGCGGCTGCAGTTGCACATAATCCTTGATTGGAACAGATATTAGATGTTGCCTTTTCACGGCGGATATGCTGCTCTCGGGTGGCCATGGTCAGCACGAACCCCCGGTTACCGTCCCTGTCCGTGGTGATGCCGACCAGCCTGCCGGGCAAAGTGCGCATATATTGTGCTTTTGCGGCGAACATGCCCAAGCCGGGTCCACCAAAGGAGCGGGGAATACCCAAACTTTGGCCTTCGCC
>JAJRVC010000705.1 GCA_024277475.1 Deltaproteobacteria bacterium | reverse complement strand
TTTTGGCGATCTCATCCCATAATTTCTGAGCGACCTCTTCATGTTTTTTTATGCAGGCATCATCCAGATAGCTTAATTTGACCTTGCCCTGTTTGACCAATACATCAACTTTTTTCATTTCTTCCATGTAAATGTCGTTAAGGGCATCAAAATAATCCTTGGCGGCATCCCTGAGCACCTGTTTAAGGTCAGCGGGCAGAGACTTCCAGGTATCCATGTTGACCAGTATATGTCCGGGCACCACATCATTACCGCCGCCCATAATTCGGTAGGGAGCCACCTCCTGTATCTTCATGCCGGTGATGGCGCTGACATCCCACTGGGTGGTGTCAATAACCCCCTTACTCAGTGCTATGTAGGCCTCTCCGCCATCGACATTAGCCCCCCGTGCACCCATATTGTTGTAAAAATCAGTCCAGGCTCCCTCGGCCCGGAATTTTTTCCCCTGCATATCCTCGCAGGTTTTGATGGGCATTCTGGCGAGGGTAAAAAGCTCACCGTAAGAGTGCATATCAAGCCAGTAGACACCCTGTTTAGCATATTCTTTGCGCAGAAGATCGACGAATCCGCTGTTGAAGAAAAAATTGCGTACGATCTCCGAATTTTCTTTGACCGTTTTTCCCGGTGGCATGGCCCACATTAACGGCAGTCCGAACTCTATTTCACCGATCGGTATGGTCCCTCCCCAATAGGCGCCGATGGACTGGAGCATATCCAGGGTCCCTTTCTTGGTGGCCTCAAGCGTCTGTTCACCCGGGACAATTTCCGGTGCAGCGAAAACTTGGATTTTTATCCGGCCATTACTCCTTTTTGCTGCCGAGGCCGCAAACGTTTCTAACGTTTGCATGGAGATGTCTGCCCGCGGCCACGCGGACTGGATTTTCAAACGGTAAACCTTTTCGGCGGCTTCAGCGTTCAATCCGGCGATTGACAGTGTGATGGCGAAAATGGCTACCACGATTACAGATATCGTTATGACTATGCGTTTCATTTTTACGGCCCTCCCTTTTGTTGGTAAGTTTTATTGAATTGAAATTATGTTAGCCTTTTGTTGGTATCACCTCCTTTACTAAGTCGGAAAACGTTCAAATTTGAGGCGCTTCCCCGGTTAGAGCGAGGAACCCAAGCTCCGACGTTTTTTTATTGCAACAAACATCATTAGCTGATTCACATACAGAATTCTATACTCGTTTAGTATAGAAAAGGCAATCATGTCAACTGCGAAGTTGGATAATAGTTGGTTATTGCATTATACCGTTCTATTTTTAATCGCCTTCCCCTTGTGGGTTTTGCGTCTCGGTGATGAACTATTGCAAAATATTAACTAAAGGCATCACCGCTTTCATCAAAAACAACTTTGCCGCCAACGATGGTCATCAGTACGGGGATTTCGCCGATTTTGTGGGGATCAACGGATAATATGTCATCTCTAATGATGCAAAAGTCGGCGAATTTTCCTGTTTCAATGGAGCCTTTGACATTTTCCTTCCTGGTCAGAAGCGGCACGTGGGCGGCCACTAGAGCCTGAGCGCCGGGCTCTTTCAGGATTCCCGTGGGTTCTCCGTTTTCGTCCCGTTCCATTTCCCCTGAGGGCGGATCAGGGGTAGCCTTGGTGATACCGGCGATCTCGAGGGCCTTGCTGTTGACCAGCAGGGTGTGGACGGAAAAATCAGTGAAGGCCACCGGATGATCCGGCGAGACGGCGTCTAGGTCCCATTTACGGGGTAATTTGGCTGGATCATTGCGACACTCCTCAAGCGTACTCTGATCCCAGCCAAAGCCGCGAATCCATTCACCCGGTTCAACCTCTGCTACCTTTTGTTTGAGTGCTGCGACCATATCGGGAATCGACTGGACCGTTGGATAGGTTAAGTCGAGGGATAACGGTGGCCTGCTGGCCCCGAAAAAGGATGCATGCATGTGCGATTCGTTGATACCGGGCAGAAGTGGTTTGCCTTTAAGGTCTAATACCGTGGTGCCCGTTGCGATGTACGCTTTGATATCGTTGTTGGATCCGACGGCTACGATTTTTCCATCTTTTACCGCTACAGCCTGTTGAATGCTGAAGTTCTTGTCAACAGTGATTACTTTGCCGTTAATGATGGCTAAATCCGCTTCCATTTTGTGCCATATTTTTTTGTAGCTGCCATTGTTCGCATTGATCCGGAAATCGAATCAAAAGGCTCAGTCAGCTCTTGTTTCGTTTGTTTAGGCATGTAAAACGGTTAATCCTGAACGCAATAGATTCCCCGCCCGGACCTTGCAGCGGCCAGACACCCATTGCACGAAATACACGTCGCTTTTCGCAGATTACCTGATTGCCAGCGTGCAATCAGCCATGGTTCGCGTATGAAGGGTCTGCTCATAGAGATATAGTCGGCAAAACCCTCATCCACCAGACGCTCGGCCAAGAGATATGAACGAATACCGCCGACCAAAATAACCGGTGCTTTAACTCTGGCTTTCAAAGCTTTTGCTACTTTGCGAAAATAGGCTTGATCGCGCTCAAAGGTGATTTTTTTACGAAATGGTATGTGTTTGCCGGATAATAACGTTCCACCACTGACTTCAATGGCGTCAACCCCTGCTTTGTCCAGCATGACCCCCACCTGTACGCTGTCTTCCAGGGTCAGGCCTTTTTCAAGATAGTCTTCAGAGTTAATTTTGACAAAAATCGGAAAACGGGGGCCCACAGCCTGGCGGATACGGTTGAATACTTCCAAAAGAATTCTGGCACGATTTTGAATGTTACCACCGTAACTGTCGTCACGACGGTTAAACGCGGATGACAAGAACTGGCTGAGTAAATAGCCATGAGCTGCATGTATTTGAACCCCGTCAAAGCCGGCCGTTTGGGCACGACGGGCAGCCTGAGCAAAAGCGTCCACAGCTTGCCGGATATCCGCTACCGTCATTTCACGTCCGGGAGGTTCAATAAGGCCTTGCGCGGCAGAAGGACCTATCGGCGTCATATTGCTGAATTTTGCATCGGCCCTTAAGCCGCCATGGGATAGTTGTATCATGATACGACCGCCTTTGTGATGGATTGCCGCGGTCATTTTGCTCAGCCCTTCAATGCGACTGTCATTATCAACACCCAGTTGGCGCAAGGTGGCCTGTCCGGCCGGACTTACATATGCATGACCGGTGATGATCAGTCCTGGGTTTCCTCCGACCAGATCCATCAGGAGGTCTGCGAGTTCCGGGGTGCAGGCGCCGTCTTCAGTTGCCAGCCCTTCCCAGGTAGCGGAGCGTATGAATCGATTGGGAAACGCTAATTCCTTTATCTTTGTCGATGTGAAGAGCTTCGGCATTTTATGCGCATCATTTTGTTAAATGGTAATGCTTCACCGCGGAGACGTAAAAGACGCTGAGAGTAGATTTTTTATTGCTTTCCGTGGATACACTAAAAACCCTAGTGGACACAAAGAACGGAAAGCAATAAGAGCCATTTGAAATAGGGAAATCCATCTTTCCTTTGCGTTCTCTGCGTCTGCGGTGAACTATTACAAGATTTTCATCTTTTGCTCACAAGATAGGAACCGATCATCGCTTCCGCTTCGATTTCGACGAGGTGGGCCGGTCTTGCCAGAGCGCTGATCTCGGCCAGGATCGTCACCGGTTTTATCTCTTTGAAAAATTCGGAATAGGCCTGCATGTATTCCTGTGATCGGGAGATGTCCGTGACATAGATACGCACACGGTATACTTCGGACAACTTTGCACCGGCCCTAACCAACGCCTGTTCAATTTTCTGCAGGATAATTTTGGTTTGCAGGTAGGCGTCACCCTCGGCTTCCACCACACCTTCCGGGGTGGTCGTGGTCGTTCCGCCGACGAACACCATATTGCCGATTCTGACTGCCCGGCTGTATCCTAGCTTGTCTTCCAGGGGAGCGCCGGATGAAAAGTTTTGTCTCTTTTTCAAATCCACGGTTAAGATCCTCACTGATGAGTGATTGAAGTGAAAGCTTGCACTAACAACAATGACGCCGTGTCAATCAATTTCTGCTCCGTAGCGGTAGCGAAAATCGTCGTTCATGACGCATCGCCGGACCAGGGTGAATATAGAGG